>CANQSK010000047.1 GCA_947626475.1 uncultured Lachnospiraceae bacterium | reverse complement strand
GAGGGATGACTTGATCCTGAAGGCAGCATCGGACGGTGTTTTGCGGAAGAAGCTCTACAAAGAATATCAGATTTAAAATAATAATGCCGGCAGAATCTGTAGAAGGGGTTCTGCCGGCGGCTTTTATTTGTGTAAAACGGAATCCGTGTGAAAGAAGCATGGAGTCCTATGATTCCGCCAGCTCATCCAGGGACGCGAACCGGTAGCCCATTTCCTCCCATTTGGTGAGAAGTTCATCCAGGATCTCGCCGTTGGTTTTGGAGGTGCTGTGGAGAAGGACTACGGCGCCCGGGTGAATCCGTCCCAGAAGCTTCTCAAAGGCTTCTTCGTGAGAGGGCTGTTTGTCCTGATACCAGTCTACATAGGCCAGGCTCCAGAAGAAGGTCTTGTAGCCCAGATCTTTGGCCATCTGCAGGTTGCTTTCGCTGTACTTTCCCTGGGGCGGGCGGTAATATTTCTTCATGGGCTGACCGGTGACCTGCTGGTAGAGAGCTTCCAGGTCGGTCAGCTCTTTTTCAAATGCTTCTTTTGTGGAGATGGAGGGCATATCCGGGTGATGGAAGGTGTGATTTCCCACGATATGTCCTTCGGATACCATTCGTTTCACCAGCTCCGGGCTGGTCTCCAGATAATTTCCGACTACAAAGAACGCCGCGGGAGCGCGGTGCTTTTTCAGGGCGTCCAGAATCGCCTCTGTGTTGCCGTTCTCATATCCGGCGTCGAAGGTCAGATAGATGACCTTTTCATCTGTCTGACGGGCGTAATAGGCATCAAATTGTCTCAGATAGTCGGCGGAGGCGTTGGCTTCCGGCGGCTTTCCCTCCTGCTGAAAGCTCAGACCCCAGCTGCCTTCGGCGGAAGCCGGAAGGACGGCATCAGCGGAAGGAGAAACGGCTGAGGTGTCACGGGAAAAGGAGAACGGCTGCCCTGAGAAAGGATATCGCTCTGCCAGGCGGCCTGCCTGATCTCCCAGGCAGAAGCAGAGTACTGCCAGAAAGAACAGTTCGCCGGCGCGGCGGATGATGCGGGAGATTCGGTTCATGATGGTTTCCTGGAATTGCTTTGTAAGAATATATGACAGAGGCCGGCCGGAAATGACGGATAAAGACCCTTGATACTTGGCGGCTTTCTGGTATACTTATAGTGAGAGACAAATAAATGTTCCGATTACGATGAGAATGGTAGTCTGGGGAAAAACAGTTTCAGGAGGAGGAAACTATGTTTTACGAAGGAAAGATATGGGCAGGGAAAAGTGGGGATGAGAAGCTGTGTATTCTGCCGAAGATGGCCAACCGTCACGGCATCATAGCGGGGGCGACTGGCACCGGCAAGACCATTACGCTGAAGGTGCTGGCGGAGTCCTTCAGCGACGGGGGAGTGCCTGTATTTCTGGCTGACGTGAAGGGCGATCTGGCGGGCATGTGCCGTCCCGGCGCTGATTCGGAGGATATGCAGAAAAGGATTGAGAAATTCGGGCTGGCGGAAGCCGGATTCAGTTATCATTCCTATCCCACATGCTTCTGGGATATTTTCGGGGAGAAGGGGCTTCCCCTGCGGACCACGGTCACGGAGATGGGACCGACCCTTCTGGCCCGGCTGATGGATCTGACGGAGACCCAGACGGATATTCTGTCTGTTGTGTTTAAGATTGCCGATGATGAGGGGCTGCTTCTGATCGACATCAAGGATCTCCGGTCTATGCTCAATTATGTGGCGGAGAACAATAAGGAATACAGCGCAGAGTACGGCAACATGCCCAAACAGAGCATCAACAGCATCCTGAGGAATCTGGTGGCTCTGGAGGAGCAGGGCGGGGAACAGTTCTTCGGAGAGCCTGCGCTGGATATCCGGGACTGGTTCCGTACAGATTACAACGGAAAGGGCATTATCAATATTCTGGACAGCGAGAGCCTGATCAATAATCCCATGTTGTACTCCACGTTCATGCTGTGGATGCTTTCGGAGCTGTTCGAGACGCTGCCGGAGGTGGGAGACGCCGCCCGGCCTAAGATGGTATTTTTCTTCGATGAGGCTCATCTGCTGTTTGACGGCGCGCCCAAAGCCCTTCTCCAGAAGATTGAGCAGGTGGTAAAGCTGGTCCGCTCCAAGGGAGTAGGAGTGTATTTCATCACCCAGAGTCCCAGGGATATCCCTGACGGCGTTCTGAGCCAGCTGGGCAACAAGATCCAGCATGCCCTCCATGCGTACACGCCGTCCGATCAGAAGGCGGTGAAGGCAGCCGCCGATTCCTTCCGCGTCAATCCTGATTTTGACACGAAAGAAATGCTGACTCAGCTTGGTATCGGCGAAGCCCTGGTGTCCTTCCTCCAGGAGGACGGTTCTCCTTCTGTCGTTCAGGTGGCGAAGATCCTGCCGCCCCAGAGTCAGATGGGGCCCATTGAGGACGGGGACAGGCAGTCTGAGATTCAGAACAACAATCTGTTTGTAAAATACGGCACTTATGTGGACCGTGATTCCGCTTACGAGTTCTTCCAGAGAAAGATGAAGCAGGATGCGCAGGCAGAGGCTGAGGCCAGGCAGAAAGCGGAGCAGGAAAAGGCCGAGGCTGAGCAGCAGAAGCTGGCGGCCAAGGAAGCGGAAAGACAGGCCAGGGAAGAAGCCAGAGCGGCGGAGAAGGCAGCCAGAGAGGCGGCCAGGGAAGCTGAAAAGAAGGCAAAGGAAGAGGCCAGAGAGAAGGCGGCCACAGACCGGGCGCGCAAAAACGCTGTGTCCAGCGTGGCAAAATCCGCGGCCGGAACCATCGGCCGTGAAGTCGGCAATGAGTTGGGCAAAAAAGTGGGAGGAACCTTCGGCAAGAAGCTGGGCGGCAATCTGGGAGCCAGCATCGGCCGGGGAATCCTGGGGACCCTGTTCGGAAGGTAAGATTTTATCTGCGGTCATTTAGATTGGAGTTAAAATTTTGCATGCTGTCAGTCAGGATGAAATTAAGACCTTGCCCGTTGACAGTCAGGATGAGTCCCTTTATTTGGAGTCCCTGGATTTCGGATTGATATTTCCCACCAGGGAAATCAGGCTTTGGAAGCCGGAGGCAGGGTTCATCTCATCCCTTGCCTGGGCGGTGTAGTGCTCCAGAATCGGCAGAAGAAGCATGGCAGTGATCCCGGTGGTGAATCCGCCGTTGTAGAGGACCAGGCCGCCGTGGACGGCGCTGGTGGTGCGGCAGAGGGCGGCGCACATGACTCCGGCCAGTATGCCTGCCCGGACGCCGTATCGACCGGTGACGGGACACAGGCCGGTGGCGAAGGCGGCGCTGTTGATGAAGCCCTGGGAGGCCAGGGTCCAGTGAATGTCCCGGCCGTCAATTTTGCACAGAAGCATGACGGCGAAGAACAGGATCTGATATCCCAGAAGAATGGGCCATACATTTTTGGGGTGCTGTCCCATGGCGGTGAAGGTCATGGCTGCCAGGATAACGCCGATGGTGGGGCCGGTGAAGCCTGCGCCCTCAAACAAAAGGATATGGACGTTCATGTATAAGAGGATCAAGAGTCCGTGGATGCCCATATTGATCAGGCACACGGGCATGGTATATTTTTCCGCGAAATCGCTGGCCAGGCCGGTGTCCCTGGTCAGCTCTTTGTATCCTTTGAAGCTGCGGCCGTTGAGAAGATAGCCGCAGAGCAGGCAGGTCAGAAAGACTATGATATAAAATACTGTGGCAAACTCTTCGTAGGACAGGCCGGACATATGGTAGGCCAGATTAAAGCGGGAGATGCGCGCCGGGGGCTCCACTCCCATGGTGGAATACATAAGGCTGTACAGGAAGAATCCGAACAGGCCGAAGGCCAGTCCGCCGTTGTACAGGTTGTAGCCCTTGTGCCAGGTGCTGGAGCCGGGCAGGAGGGCGGGAACCAGAAAACCGATCATCAGGCTGAAAAGGATAGCCAGGACCACGCCGACGGGACGGACGCTGGGTTGTCCGTAGACAAAAACATCGCGGTGAAGATAGCGGAACAGAAATTCGCTGATGAAAGGACTGAAGGCAGTGGCAAACATGCAGATGTGCAGGTTTCTTTTGAAACTCAGCTTTCTGTGACGCAGATAGAGGAAGGGAGCCAGAAAGCAGGGCCACATATTGAGAAAATTCAGGCCGTAGAAACAGTGGCCGACGACCAGGAAATATCCGGCCAGAGTGTTGGCACGGGATTCTCCCTTCAGGAAGATCATGAAAAGGGCGCAGCTCAGTCCGCAGGCGCCCGCGTTCAGAAACGCGCTGGACAGACCGCCCAGGGCGATGTAGTCGGTGATCAGGGGGCAGGGGGCCGTCATAAGGTGCCACCAGTCGATCAGAGTATGGCGCCACTCTCTGGCGTAGACTGCCGCCGCGGCGGCAGCCAGGAAAAAGGCTATGGAAAACCCCAGCGCGACTCCGTTGATGATCTGGCTGTTGGTAAATGAATTCTTTTTCATATGCAGGCTCCTGGGAAGAGTTTTGAAACGGTTCATGCAGGCATGACCGGTGCTTTCCTCGTTATTATATCATCTCGACTGGCGTCTCGATGGAGATACTCGTCAAACGCTGATCGACGCAAGCGTCATCAGCGCTTTCCTCGTTATTATATCATCTCGACTGGCGTCTCGATGAAGATACTCGTCAAACACCGACCGACGCAAGCGTCATCGGCGCTTTCCTCATTATTATAACATATGTTTTGCCGCGCTTTCAATATGGCGGCGGGGTCGGAAGGCTGTATTTTACGTAAATTTTGCAAAAAAATGCAGGTGGATCATGAGTGAGAAGAAGGAAAACAGTATTCCTCTGCCGGAAGCTTTCTGTGAGAGAATGAGGACGCTTCTGGGACAGGAATACGAGGCGTTTATGGAAACTTATGAGAAGGAACGAAGTCAGGGGCTCCGTCTGAATCCCCTCCGGTTCGGATTACCGGACGAAAAGCTGATAGAACAGTTCGGCCTGCGCCCGATTCCCTGGACGAAGGACGGCTATTACTATGAAGCTGAGACGCGTCCGGGCAGGCATCCCTATCATGAGGCGGGGCTTTATTATATTCAGGAGCCCAGCGCCATGGCGGCGGCGGAGGTTCTTGAGCCCAAGCCGGGGGAGAAGGTTCTGGATCTGTGTGCTGCCCCCGGCGGGAAATCCACTCAGATCGCGGGAATGATGGAAGGCAGAGGCCTGCTGGTTTCCAATGAGATCCACCCGGAGCGGGCGCGGATTCTTTCCCAGAATATTGAGCGGATGGGAATTGGAAACGCGGTGGTCACCAACGAAACCCCGGAGCGGCTTTCCGGATTTTTCCGTGAATTTTTTGACCGGATACTGGTGGACGCGCCCTGTTCCGGCGAGGGAATGTTTCGGAAGGACCAGGAGGCCCGAAGAGAGTGGAGCCCGGAGAATGTGGCTCTGTGCGCCAGGCGGCAGGCGGGGATTCTGGACTGCGCCGCGCAGATGCTCCGCCCGGGCGGACGGCTGGTCTACTCCACCTGCACGTTTTCGCCGGAGGAGAATGAAGAAAACATCCGGGGATTTCTGGCCCGCCATCCGGACTTCGCGGCGGAGAAAGTGAAAATGTACGAAGGATTTTCCGCCGGAGAACTGGAGGGCACCATCCGCATCTGGCCCCACAAGGCAGACGGCGAAGGCCATTTTATCGCGGTTCTGAGAAAAGACGGGGCGGATACCGGCACAGGCCCGGAGAAAATTTCAGAAAGAAAGAAAAAAAATTCCGGAAGCTCCGGAATCAAAGATAAAAGTATCACGGCTCTCTGGGAGGCCTTCTGTGCGGATACTCTGAACGGGAATCCGGCAGACGCAGGAAGGCTTCTGATGTTCGGTGAGCAGCTGTATCTGCTGCCGGAGCCTGCCGTGGATTTCAGAGGTCTTAAGGTTCTTCGGCCGGGACTTCATCTGGGACCGGTAAAGAGGAACCGTCTGGAACCCTCCCACGCCCTGGCTCTCTGGCTGAGAAAGGAGCAGGTGAAACGCTGGTATCTGATTCCGGCGGAAAGCCCTGACATGGAGCGGTATCTGCGGGGAGAGACGCTGGAGGTCCGTGACGATTGTGAGGTCATAAATGGCGGCTGGGTCCTGATGCTGGCGGACGGATATTCCATAGGATGGGCCAAACTGGTGGGACGGACACTCAAAAATCATTATCCGAAGGGTCTCCGGAAGAATTAGAAAGGTGCTTTTCCTTTCCGGTAATATGATCGGTGATAGAATGCCCGTTCAGAAAACTGGCACGTTTAATACTGTCGGCGCCGTACTTTCCCCGTATGGCGTCGATTGCTTTGTCCATTTTCTCCAGCTTCTGTTTTCTTTCCGTATCGAACAGATTCATCTGAACATAGCTCTCATCGGAAATCCTGGCTGCCCTCACACCGATCAGGCGGACAGGAGTAAGGTCCCAGAACTCCCTAAGAAGCCGGCAGGCGCTCTCATAGAGAATCGTGGTAGAGTCTGTGGGGGCGTCCAGAGTCATTTGATGGGAGTGATCGTGAAAATTATAATCCCGCAGTTCCACACAGACGCAGCTGCACTGGACATGGTCCCGGCGAAGGCGGATTCCCACCGTCTCGCACAGGGACAGAAGAATCTGGCAGGCCGTCTCGTAATCATCCACATCCCTGGGAAGGGTCGTGCTGTTGCCGTAGCCTTTGCTGACCGGCTCCCGCTCCGCTACGGGATCCTCGTCGATGCCGTTGGCGTAGCGGTGAATCTGAACGGCGTATTTTCCGCCCAGGTGGGATTTCAGGGCCGGAAGATCATAGTGGGCCAGGTCTCCGATGGTATGGATGCCCATGGCCTGCATTTTCTTTTCGGCGGAGCTGCCGACAAAGAACAGATCCCGGACTGGGAGAGGCCACATTTTCTCCGGAATCTCATGATTCCACAGGGTATGGGTTCTGTCCGGTTTCTGGAAATCCGACGCCATCTTGGCCAGAAGCTTGTTGGACGCAATGCCTACGTTGACAGTGAAGCCAAGCTCTGTGCGGATCCGTTCCCGAATCCGGTCCGCCGCGGCCACAGGCTCGCCAAAAAGATGGATCGTGGTGGTCATATCCAGGAAAGCTTCGTCGATGCTGAATTTTTCAATGTCAGGCGTGTATTCCTCAAGAAGGTGTATGAGACTTTGGGAGGCCTGGCGGTAATATTCAAACCGGGAAGGGACCACCACCAGCTGAGGGCATTTTTTCAAAGCCTGGGTCAGGGGTTCCCCGGTGGTCACACCGTACTTTTTGGCGGGAGTGGACTTGGCCAGGACTACGCCCCGCCGGGAAGCCTGGTCGCCGCCTACGGCAGAGGGAATCTCCCGCAGATCCTGGGCAGACGGGTCCCGTGAGAGGCGATATACCGACTCCCAGCTTAGAAACGCGGAATTGACGTCGATGTGAAAAATGATCCGTTCCTGTGCCATAAGGGTTCTCCTGCAGCGGTTTTAATGGATGTATTATAGCATATTCCAAGCAGGGATGTCAAAAGAGGCAGGCAGGGGAATGTCTATCCTGCCTCCGGCGTGAATAAAATGAAATAACATGGTTTCAGAGGGTGTCTTTTTGCGCGGTTTTGTGAAAGAAACGGTTCTGCGGGCGCTTGCGCTTTATATATGCTTTCAGACGGCGGTTTTTCCGGCGATGGCGGAGGAGAAGGCAGAGGAGCCGAAGCTTTACGCCCAGTCCGCCGTTCTCATGGACGGGGACACGGGGAGAGTCCTTTATGAAAAAAATGGGGATGCGGTCCGGCCCATGGCCAGCACCACCAAGATCATGACCTGCATTCTGGCCCTGGAGTATGGGAATCCGGGGGATGTGGTGACGGTATCCTCCTACGCGGCCGGGCAGCCCAGAGTTCACCTGGGAGCCGCGGCGGGACGCCGGTTCTATCTGAGGGACCTTCTGTATTCCCTGATGCTGGAGTCCCACAATGATACGGCGGTGATGATCGCGGAGCATGTGGGAGGCAGCGCGGCAGGGTTCGCGGATCTGATGAATGAGAAGGCGGAGGAGCTGGGCTGTAAGGATACCTGGTTTATCACCCCCAACGGCCTGGACAGCGCAGAACATCCGGACGGCGGAGAGGAAAAGGTTCACAGCACTACGGCGCGGGATCTGGCGGCGATCATGAAATACTGTGTGTGGGAATCGCCGAAACGGCAGGAATTTCTGGACATTACCAGGGCGCAGAATCATTATTTCACCGACGCGGAGGGGAAGGGCGGATATTCCTGCGTCAATCACAACGCACTTCTTTCCTCTATGAAAAATCTTCTGTCCGGCAAAACCGGATTTACAGGCGGGGCCGGTTACTGCTACGTGGCGGCGCTGGAGGACGAGGGGCGGAAATATGTGATCGCCCTTCTGGGCTGCGGCTGGCCTCCTCATAAGTCCTGGAAATGGAGCGACGCCGGAAAGCTTTTTTCCTACGGATTGGACCGCTATCAAAAAAAGCAGGTTTTTCAGGAGCCGGTTCTGCCTTCCATAACTGTGGAAAACGGGATCCCGTCAGACGGAAGCCTGGAGAGGACGGCAGAGGCGGGGACAACTCTGAACCTGAAGGAATCGGAAAAAAGTCTGGAGATACTGATGAAGGAGGGAGAACAGGCGGAGATTCAGACAGAGATTCCCGACGCAGTACAGGCCCCTCTCCCCAAAGGTACGGAGGTGGGCCGGATCAGTTACCTTGTGGACGGCGCAGTTCTTAAGACTTATCCGGTCTACGCGGCGGAGACCATAGAAGAACTGACGCCTGCCTGGTGTATGAAAAAGATTTTGAAGACTTTTCTGCGGTGAAGGACGCGGGGGGGCAGTTTTATTCCGCGTGCTCCCGCATCAGCGCGATCTCTTTGGCGTACCCGTCCAGCTCGTTGGGCGTCTCCAGATAGAAGGGAAGGTGCTTTAAGGCCGGGTGGTTCACCACGCGGACCAGCGCCTCCAGCCCGATCTGGCCTTCGCCGATTTTGGCGTGGCGGTCTTTGCGGGCGCCCAGAGGATTTTTGCTGTCGTTTAAGTGGACAGCCTTCAGCCGGTCCAGGCCGATGACCCGGTCAAATTCTGCCAGGACCTCATCCAGATGATTTACGATGTCGTAGCCTCCGTCCCACACGTGGCAGGTGTCCAGGCAGACGCCCATTTTGCCGGAGAGCTCCGTCCGGTCTATGATTTCCCGCAGCTCCTCGAAACGGCCGCCGACTTCGCTGCCCTTGCCGGCCATGGTCTCCAAAAGGACGGTGGTGTGCAGTTCGGGAGTCAGAACAGTGTTCAGCATGCGGCTGATATGGGAGATTCCCGTCTCGATGCCCTGTCCCACATGGCTTCCCGGGTGGAAATTGTAGCAGATTCCCGGTGTGTATTCCAGACGGTTTAAGTCGTCTTTCATGGTCCGGAAGGCAAAGTCCCGGACAGCTTCGCCGGCGGAGCAGCCGTTCAGGGTGTAGGGGGCGTGGGCAAGGATCCGGCTGATGCCGTGCTCCCGGGCATAGGCGAGATAGTCCTTTACGTCGTCCTCGTCAATGGCCTTGGCGTTGCCGCCCCGCGGATTTCTGGTAAAGAACTGAAAGGTGTTGGCGCCGATAGAGACAGCGGTTTGTCCCATGGCCAGATAGCCTTTGGACGAGGAAAGATGACAGCCAATGGTAAGCATTTGGAAACCTCCTGTTGTAAATAGAGCAGATAAATAAAGCTGGCCCTACTATAACACATGGCGGGGAGATTTGCAAACGGCGCGCGCCCGAAGCCGCGGCAAAAATTCTGCTTGCACATTGGCGTGATTGGCATTATAGTAAAGCATACAAACGGGATTGGAGAATGAATGATGTACAGATGCTGCATTTTTGATCTGGACGGAACCCTGATCAATACGGTTTACGCGCTGACCAGAACCATAAATCTGACGCTGGCGGACTTTGGTCTGGAAGCCATCGGCTTTGAGGAGACGAAGCGGTTTGTGGGAGACGGCTACAAAAATTTTGTCATCCGCGCCTTCGCGTTTCGCGGCGAGGAGAGGGAAGAGATCCTGGAGAAGGCCTACCCTGTATATAACCGGCATTTTCAGGCAAACTGTCTTTATCATATAAAAGCCTATGACGGCATGAAAGAGCTGCTGGATTATCTGAAAGAGAAGGGAATCCGGATCGCCGTGCTGACCAACAAGGGGCAGGCCCAGGCGTCGGAGAATATCGACTCCGTATTCGGACAAGGATATTTTGATATGGTGACAGGCGAACAGGAGGGCCTGAAGCGGAAGCCGGACCCGTCGGGGGCGCTGCATACGGCCGCGGCTCTGGGCGTGAAGCCGGAGGAATGCCTGTATCTGGGAGATACCAATACGGACATGAGGACAGGGCTGGCAGCCGGAATGGACACGGTGGGAGTGACCTGGGGCTTCCGGGAAAGAGAGGAGCTTCTGCAGTTCCATCCCAGGTATATGGCGGATCATCCGCTGGAAATCAGGGACATTATAGAGGGAAAAGAGGCGGAATAGGGAGTCCGGTGGGCTTTAAATCCCATTTTTTTAATAAAAATAGGCCATTTGTGGGGGATAATAGCGAAAATATATTTCCAATTTGTGAAAAATGTGTTACAATGTTTACCTACGAAAGATTTACAAAGGAATGAACGCGTATGAAGAAATTGGTAATATGTTTGCTGTGCGTTCTCTTTCTGTGCGGGTGCCGCCGTTATGAGCGCGTGGACGTGTCCGCGCCGGCGCCGGTCGTGGTGGGCCGCGGTTCCGATGAAAGCGAGACCACCCGGGAGGAGACTACGGCAATGGAAGTGACTACGGAGGAAGAGACAGAACCGCCTGCGCCGGAGAGGATTCCCACAAAGGTGAAGGGCGTCTACCTGTCAGCCTATGTGGCCGGGACACAGACTATGATGGACAATATTATCGCCCAGATCGACGCTACGGAGATCAACACCGTTGTCATTGACGTGAAGAACGACAATGGCCGGGTGACATTTTCCATGGAGTCCCCCATTGTAAGCGAGCTTGGTTCCGTAGAAAGGCTCATCCCTGATATCCAGAGCCTGATGGCAACACTGAAGGCCCACAACATTTACACCATAGCCCGTATCGTGGCTTTCCGGGACCCGTACCTGCCGGAGCAGAGGCCGGAGTGGGGCCTGAAGCTGGCGGACGGAAGCCTCTATCGTGACCGGAACGGGCTTGCGTGGGTGAATCCCTATAAGAGAGAAGTGTGGGATTATCTGGTGGAGGTGGGCATCGGAGCCCACGAAGCAGGATTTGACGAAGTGCAGTTTGATTATATCCGCTTCTGTACGGAGCGGGGAATCAACGATGTGGTTTATGACGAGGCGGATACGGGAGGCCTCAGCAGGACTCAGATCATCACGGAGTTTGTACAGTACGCCTATGAGAAGCTGTCGGAGGCCGGCGTCTATGTGGCGGCGGATGTGTTCGGCGCCATTATCGGCGGAGGCATCGATTCGGACTCGGTGGGACAGTCCTACGGAGACATGGCGGCCAGCCTGGATTATATCTGCCCCATGATCTATCCGTCCCACTACGGGAACGGCAATTTCGGCATCCAGTATCCGGACACCCAGCCCTACGATACCATTCTGGCGGCCCTTCAGGGCTCCAAGGCGGATCTGAGAAGCTACGCCAGAAACGGGGAGCATCAGGCGACAGTAAGGCCCTGGCTTCAGGATTTTACGGCTTCCTATCTGGAAAATTATATTGAGTACGGAGAAGAGGAGGTCAGAGCGCAGATTCAGGCGGTCTATGACGCCGGGTATGACGAATGGATGCTGTGGAGCGCGGCCTGCAAGTATCACTGGGGCGGCCTGCGGACGCCGGAAGAAGCGGAGGAGGAGGCGGTGAAGATCGCCGAGTCCAGGGCCGCTATCCCGGAAACTACGGCCATTGAGACGGCGGCGCCGGAGACCTCAGAGGCGGCAGCCGGTGCCGGGGAAGAGACGGCCGGAGCAGACGCCGGGGCGGGGTCGGAAACCGGGGAGAGTCCGCAGTAGAAGACTCGGAAAGGATGGCAGGCAGAAGACCAGGAAAGGATGGCAGAATGGAAAGAATACCGAAAACGGGCGCATTGTACCGGGATGAGGAGGGACGGCTGTATCAGCTGCTTACTGTGGCGGAGCACGCCCGAACCGGTGAGAAGATGGCGGTTTATCAGTGTCTTTGGGACAGCTGCCGCGTTTACGCGGACGGCCTGCCCCTGTTTCTGGAAAATATGAGGCCGGAGGGCCAGCTCCGGGAGGAGGACCAGCTCCGGGAGGAGGGTCAGCACCGGGAGGAAGAACAGCCTGGGCCGGAGAGCCAGTTGGAGATCCAGCCGGGGAGTCAGCCGGAGCTCCAGGCGGAGAGCCGGCAGGAGAACCGGAAGGAGGAAGCCTGCCGGGAGGAGGCTGCCCAGCTGAATCCTCTTCTCCTTGATTTTGTGGAAGAGGAGGATTACGGAAAGCGGCTGGATATTTTCCGGAAGATAAAAGGAAATATCACCCAGCAGGAGCTGGATATTCTCTATGAGATCCTGGATCTGTTCCACAAGAGCGGAGATGTCGCCCAGCAGGCGGACGCGGTGGAATCCTATCTGAAGATGCAGAAGAAATTTGACGGAACGCGGCTGCGCTGATGCGCCGCGTTTCGTATGCTTGTGAGGGAGCGATATGTTGTTCGATATTGAGGAAGAACTGAAAAAGCTGCCGGCCCAGCCCGGTGTTTATATCATGCACGATAAGCGGGATGAGATCATCTATGTGGGAAAGGCCATCAGCTTAAAGAACCGGGTCCGCCAGTATTTTCAGAGCAGCCGCAGCAAGACGGCCAAGATTGAGCAGATGGTATCCAGGATCGCCTGGTTCGAGTATATTATCACGGACTCGGAGCTGGAAGCCCTGGTGCTGGAGTGCAACCTGATCAAGGAGCACCGGCCCCGCTACAATACCATGCTGAAGGACGATAAAGCGTACCCCTACATTAAGGTGACGGCGGGAGAGGAATTTCCCAGGGTTATGTTTTCCCGTACCATGAAGAAGGACAAAAGCAAATATTTCGGTCCCTACACCAGCGCCGGGGCCGTGAAGGATACACTGGAGCTGATCCACAAGCTGTACAAGATCCGCACCTGCAGCAGGAATCTTCCCAGGGACATCGGAAAGGAAAGGCCCTGCTTAAATTATCATATCCACCAGTGCGACGCCCCCTGCCAGGGATACATCAGCAGGGAGGATTACGGCAGATCCGTAGCACAGGCCCAGGATTTCCTCAGCGGGCATTATGATTCTATTCTGAAAATGCTGGAGGAAAAGATGATGAAGGCCTCGGACGAGATGGATTTTGAGAAGGCCATCGAGTACCGGGAGCTGCTGTCCAGCGTTAAGAAGGTGGCGCAGAAGCAGAAGATCACTTCCGGCTCCATGGACGACAGGGATATCATCGCCATGGCGAGAGACGATACGGACGCGGTTGTACAGGTGTTTTTTGTACGTGAAGGCAAGCTGATCGGGCGGGATCATTTTCATGTGAATATCGCTACGGCGGAGAACCGTCAGCAGATCCTCACCAGCTTTGTGAAGCAGTTTTATTCCGGAACGCCCTTTGTTCCCAGAGAGCTGTGGGTTCAGGAGGAACTGGAGGACGGGGAAGTGATCGCCCGGTGGCTTGAGATGAAGCGGGGACAGAAGGTCAGGATCGTGGTGCCCCAGAAGGGGCAGAAGGAGCGCCTGGTGGAGCTGGCGGAGCGGAACGCGGCCCTGGTCCTGACCCAGGACAAGGAGAAGATCAAGAGGGAGGAGCTTCGGACCATCGGGGCCATGAACCAGATCGGGCAGCTTCTGGGGCTGTCCGGGATACGCCGGGTGGAGGCCTACGATATTTCCAATACCAGCGGCCTGGAATCCGTGGGCTCCATGATCGTGTATGAGGACGGAAGGCCCAAGCGCAGCGATTACCGGAAGTTTCGGATTCAGACCGTAAAGGGGCCAAATGATTACGCGTCCATGCGGGAGGTGCTGACCAGAAGGTTCCGGCACGGCCTTAAGGAGTCCAGGGATATGGAGGATAGGGGCATGGATGTTTCCCTGGGGAGTTTTACCAGGTTTCCGGACCTTCTTATGATGGACGGAGGCCGCGGTCAGGTGAATATCGCTCTGGAGGTTCTGGGAGAGCTGGGGCTTGAGATCCCGGTCTGCGGGATGGTGAAGGACGACCGCCACCGGACCAGAGGGCTGTACTACCAGAATGTGGAGGTCCCCATCGACCGGCACTCCGAGGGCTTCCGCCTGATTACCAGGATTCAGGACGAGGCTCACCGGTTCGCCATCGAGTATCACAGGAGCCTGAGGGGAAAAGACCAGGTGAAATCCATTCTTGACGATATTCCGGATATCGGCCCCGCCAGGAGAAAGGCGCTGATGAAGGCCTTCGGCTCCCTGGAGGCGGTGAAGGAAGCTTCGGTGGAGGTATTGAGCGGGGTTCCGGGAATGAACAGGAAAGCGGCGGAGAGCGTTTACCGTTTCTTCCGGTAGTTTCTTCCGGAAGAGAAGGGCAAACTGGACAACGCGTCCGTTTTGTGATAACATGAAAAGAGGACCGCGGGAAAAAGGAGAATTGAGCCATGTACGGAGTGACGATACAGGAGCTGATCGATAAACTGAAACTGAAGAATCTGACGCCGGAGATCGACGCGGAGAAGGTGGTTCTGACTCATCCGGACGTGAACCGTCCCGCTCTTCAGCTGGCCGGTTTTTTTGAGCATTTTGACAAGGACCGGGTACAGCTGATCGGTTTTGTGGAGCACGAGTTCCTGAGAGGGCTGGACGAGGCTACGAAAAGAAGCCGGTATGATAGGCTGCTGAAGGAAAAGATTCCCTGCATGATCTACTGCCGGGACCTGCAGCCTGACCGGGATATGCTGGAGCTGTGCAATTATTACGGAGTGCCCTGCCTGTCTTCGGGCATGGCGACCTCCGATTTCATGGCGGAGATCATCCGCTGGCTGAAGGTGAAGCTGGCGCCGACCATTACCATTCACGGAGTGCTGGTGGATGTGTTCGGAGAGGGCGTCCTGATCATGGGTGAGAGCGGGATCGGAAAGAGCGAGACGGCTCTGGAGCTGATCAAGAGAGGCCATCGCCTGGTGACGGACGATGTGGTGGAGATCCGCAAGGTCAGCGACGAGACCCTGATCGGAACGGCTCCGGATATTACCAAGCATTTCATAGAGCTCCGCGGCATAGGAATTATTGATGTGAAGAGCCTGTTCGGCGTTGAGAGCGTGGAGGACACCCAGAACATCAACATGGTCATCAAGCTGGAGGAGTGGGACCGTGACAAGGAGTACGACAGGCTGGGTCTGGAGGACCAGTACACGGAATTTCTCGGAAACCAGGTGGTGTGCTATTCCATCCCCATCCGCCCGGGCAGGAACCTGGCCCTGATCGTGGAGGCGGCTGCCATCAACCACCGTCAGAAGGCCATGGGATACAACGCGGCCAAGGAGCTGTACAACAGAGTTCAGGCCAATCTTGCGAGGAACAGGTAGTGATCGGGAGGTTTTATGGAGAGAGGCGAGGCTTTCCTGAAGAAACTTAAAGCTCTGGCGGGAGAGGATAACATAAAGGTTCATGAGCCCATGAGCCGGCACACCACGTTTCGGATCGGTGGGCCCGCCGACTATTTCGTCTCCCCCGGGGATGAAAAAAGTCTGCGGCAGGTGCTTGCCTGCTGCCGCGGCGAAGGAATGCCCTGTTACATACTGGGAAAGGGAAGCAACCTTCTGGTCAGCGACAGCGGCTGGCGGGGCGTGATCATTTCCACCGAAAAGATCTGTCAGTGGAAACGGGAAGGGACTGTGCTGGAGGCCGGCGCGGGGATTTCCCTGGCCCGGCTGGCAAAGCTGGCCTGCGCCCATTCCCTTGAGGGGCTGGAGTTTGCGGCCGGTATTCCGGGGACCCTGGGAGGCGCCGTGGTCATGAACGCGGGGGCTTACGGCTCTGAGATGAAGGAGGTGCTCATCTCCGCCCGGGTGCTGGACGGAGACGGCCTGGTGAGGGAGCTGAGCGCGGAGGAGCTTGAGCTGGGCTACCGCGTCAGCTGTATTTTGCGGAAAGGCTATGTGGTGCTTTCGGCGGAGATAAAGCTCCGGGAGGGCAGCCAGGAACAGATTCAGGCGAAAATGGACGGCCTGGCCCTTCAGAGGAGGACAAAGCAGCCGCTGGAATATCCCAGCGCGGGAAGTATGTTTAAACGTCCGGCCGGTTACTTCGCCGGAAAGCTGATCGACGAGGCGGGGCTTCGGGGATTTGCCGTGGGAGACGCCCAGGTGTCAGAGAAGCACTGCGGATTTGTGATCAACCGGGGAGACGCTACGGCCCGGGACGTACTGGAGCTCTGCAGGGAGGTCAGCCGGATTGTGAAGGAAAAAACCGGCGTGACCCTGGAGCGGGAAGTGAAATATCTGGAATAGGCGGCTTAAGCGGCCGCCGGGGGATTTGGAGGAGACATACAGATGAAACTGGTGATTGTGACGGGAATGTCGGGAGCCGGAAAGACAGTTGCGCTGAAGATGCTGGAAGATATCGGATATTATTGCGTGGACAATCTTCCGATCCCTCTTATGCGGGAGTTTGCCTCTCTTCTTGACGGCAATCCTGACAGGCATTCGGAGCGGGTGGCCCTGGGAATCGATATCCGCAGCGGCGAGGACCTGCCTTTATTTGACGGTATCTTAAAGGACTGGCGGGACGCCGGGTTCAGCTGCCGGGTGCTGTTTCTGGATTCCAGCGATGAGATGCTCATCAAGCGCTACAAGGAGACAAGGAGAAATCATCCTCTGTCGGAGTTTGGCCGGCTGGACCAGGGCATTCTGAAGGAGAGAGAAAAGCTGGCCTTCCTCAAGGAGGAAGCGGATTTTATCATTGATACCAGCAAGCTTCTGACCAAGGACCTGCGCCAGGAGCTGGAAAAGCTGTTTCTGGAAAACAGGTCCTACGACAATCTGTTTATCACCGTGCTGTCCTTCGGTTTTAAATACGGGATTCCCGCGGACGCGGATCTGGTGTTCGACGTGCGCTTTCTGCCGAACCCTTACTATGTGGAGGAGCTTAAGGAGAAGACGGGAGAAGATCGGGCGGTGCAGGATTATGTGATGCGCGGCGGGATTGGCTATCAGTTTCTGACCAAGCTCTATGATATGATCGATTTTCTGATTCCAAACTATGTGCAGGAGGGGAAGAATCAGCTGGTCATCGCCATCGGCTGCACCGGCGGCAGGCACCGCTCGGTCACCATAGCCAACGCCCTGTACCAGCATCTCCGGGTTGCCAGACAGATCGGGCTTAAGCTGGAGCACAGGGATAAGAAATAGGAAAACGGCAGGTTTGTGAGGTGTTGACATGTCATTTTCTTCCCAGGTAAAGGATGAGCTTGCCAGGCAGCTGAGCCCCGCCAGGCACTGTCAGATCGCGGAGCTGGCGGCCCTGATCAGCCTGTGCGGAAAGGTTCAGACTGATGAAAACGGCCGTTTTCTCATAAGAATCTCAACAGAAAATGAGGCTGTTGCAAGAAAGTACTTTACATTATTAAAAAAAACATTTAATATAAGTACGGATATTGTAATTCACCAGAACGTGTATCTGCGGCGCAGCAAGTCTTATCAGGTGACGGTTTCGGACGATAAGGACGCCCGGCG
The DNA here is from genome assembly GCA_947626475.1 of uncultured Lachnospiraceae bacterium. GTDB lineage: Bacteria > Bacillota > Clostridia > Lachnospirales > Lachnospiraceae > UBA3402. The sequence continues at coordinate 3,101 of CANQSK010000047.1, read as the reverse complement.
GGTGCTTATGGCCACCAAGCTGCTGAACAGCGGAGGACAGGTGGAAGAGGTTCTCCCCGTGGTGAAAAATCGTCTGATACAGAACACCTGCTGCCGGAGGGCTTTTATTCGGGGAGCTTTTCTGGCAGCCGGTTCCATCAGCGATCCCAGACGGTTTTATCATTATGAGATCGCCTGTCTGTCGGAGGACAAGGCTGTTCAGCTGAAGGACGTGATTGCCGCCTTCGGAATCGACGCAAGGATCGTGGTGCGGAAGAAGTATCACGTGGTATACATCAAGGAAGGCAGTCAGATCGTGGAGATTCTGAATGTGATGGAGGCGCCTCAGTCTCTTATGGAGCTGGAGAACATCCGGATCGTCAAGGAGATGAGGGGAAGCGTGAACCGCCAGGTGAACTGCGAGACCGCCAACATAAACAAGACGGTGTCTGCGGCAGTCAAACAGCTGGAGGACATTACGTATATCCGGGACGCAGTCGGTTTCGGCCATCTGCCTGACGGCCTGGCGGAGGTAGCCAGGGCAAGGCTGGCCATGCCGGATGCTACTTTGAAGGAACTGGGCGAATCCCTGGAACCGCCGGTAGGCAAATCCGGGGTGAATCACCGGCTTAGGAAACTTAGTAACCTGGCTGAGGAGTTAAGGGAGAAAGGTGAGACAGCGGAATGGCGGCCAGGCCATTCAAGGGAAGAGGAGGAGAAGTTATGACAAAAAAGGCAATCAGAATCGAACTGGAGACAGGGCTGGAGGCAAGACCGGTCGCCATGCTTGTGCAGGTGGCCAGCCAGTATGACAGCAACATCTATGTGGAGTGCGACTCCAAGAGGATCAACGCCAAGAGCATTATGGGAATGATGACTCTGGGGCTGGTGCCGGGCGAGCAGCTGGTAGTCTCCGCGGACGGCGCGGATGAAGAGAAAGCAATTGAGGGAATCGAAAAGTATCTGACAGAGGGCTGAGAGGGCGTATCCTCAGGAAAAGAAATCCGAGGCGTTTGAGGGAATTCAGGTATATCAGGGAGGAGTTTGCCGGAGGCAGGCTCCTTTTCAAATAGGAGAATCAGGAAGGAGGAGACCCATGGCGTTTACGCATCTGCATGTTCACACGGAGTACAGTCTTTTGGACGGTTCCAGCAAGATCAAAGAGCTTGCGGCCCGGGCAAAGGAGCTGGGCATGGACAGCATGGCCATCACGGACCACGGCGTTATGTACGGAGTCATCGATTTCTACAAGGCCGCCAGGGAAGTGGGAATCAAGCCTATTCTGGGCTGTGAGGTGTATGTGGCGCCCGGTTCCCGGTTTGACAGGGAGACAGTGCGGGGAGAGGACCGTTATTATCATCTGATCCTTCTGGCGGAGAACAATCAGGGCTACAGCAATCTGATGAAGATTGTCTCCAGAGGGTTTGTGGACGGTTTTTACTATAAGCCAAGGGTAGATTATGAGATCCTCCGCCAATATCATGAGGGAATCATCTGTCTGAGCGCCTGTCTGGCCGGAGAGGTGCAGCGTTATCTGGAAAGAGGCCTGTACCAGCAGGGAAGGGAGGCGGCTCTCCGCTATCAGGATATTTTCGGCAGGGGCAACTTCTTCCTGGAGCTGCAGGATCACGGGATCCCGGCTCAGAAGACGGTGAACCAGGCCCTTTTGAGGCTCAGCAGCGAGCTGGAGATCCCGCTGGTGGCAACCAACGACATTCACTATATTTACGCGGAGGACGCGGTTCCCCATGACATCCTGCTGTGCATCCAGACTCAGAAAAAGGTGACGGACGAGAACCGGATGCGCTACGAGGGCGGCCAGTATTACTGCAAATCCGAGGAGGAGATGCAGGCTCTGTTTTCCTATGCCCAGGAGGCTCTGGACAACACCCACAAGATCGCCGAACGGTGCAATGTGGAGATTGAGTTCGGCGTTACCAAGCTGCCCAAGTTTGAGGTTCCGGATGGATATGATTCCTGGAGTTATCTGAACTATCTCTGCGGCCAGGGCCTGAAGAAGCGGTATCCTGCCGACGACGGCACTCTGAGGAAGAGGCTGGACTATGAGCTGGGCGTTATCCGGAATATGGGGTATGTCGATTATTTTCTGATTGTCTGGGATTTTATTCACTTTGCCAGGTCCCGCGGCATCAGCGTGGGTCCGGGCCGCGGCTCCGCCGCGGGCTCTGTGGTTGCGTATTGCCTGGAGATTACCGACATTGACCCGATCCGCTACAATCTGCTGTTCGAGCGGTTCCTGAATCCGGAGCGGGTATCCATGCCGGATATTGATATTGACTTCTGCTTCGAGCGGCGGCAGGAGGTCATTGATTATGTGGTGGAAAAGTACGGAAAGGATCAGGTGGTGCAGATCATCACCTTCGGGACCCTTGCCGCCAGGGCGGCGGTTAAGGACGTGGGCCGGGCGCTGGATATCCCCTTCGCCAAATGCGACGCGGTGGCCAAGATGGTGCCCCGGGATCTGGGCATTACCCTGGAGAAGGCTCTGAAGAGCAGCCCGGACCTTCGGAAGGCCTACAATGAGGACGAGCAGGTGAAATATCTGATCGACATGTCCATGCGGCTGGAGGGTCTTCCGCGGCACGCCTCCATGCACGCGGCCGGCGTGGTCATCAGCCGGACGGCGGTGGATAACTATGTGCCTCTGTCCCGCGCCTCCGACGGAACACTGACGACCCAGTTCACCATGACTACCCTGGAGGAGCTGGGACTTCTGAAAATGGATTTTCTGGGCCTGCGGACTCTGACGGTCATTCAGGACGCAGTAAACCAGGTCCGCCAGAATTACGGCGCGGAGCTGGATATGGGTTCCATCGACTATGATGACAAGGCCGTGTTTGAGCTGATCGGAAGCGGAAAGGACGAGGGCATTTTCCAGCTTGAAAGCGGCGGCATGAAAAGCTTCATGAAGGAGCTTCAGCCCCACAGCCTGGAGGATGTGATCGCCGGAATCGCCCTGTACCGTCCCGGCCCCATGGAGTTCATTCCCAAGTATCTGAAGGGAAAGAACGGCCAGGGGGACGTGACCTACGACTGTCCACAGCTGGTGCCGATCCTGGAGCCCACATACGGCTGTATCGTCTATCAGGAGCAGGTGATGC
>CANQSK010000046.1 GCA_947626475.1 uncultured Lachnospiraceae bacterium | reverse complement strand
GCTCTCTTTCCAACATTTCTATTGTTAAGGACGGCGTCTTCATCACCCATCCGGCGGACAATCTGGTTCTGCCGGGAATCGAGAGAAAGCATCTCCTGGCTTACTGCAAAGAGCTGGGGATTCCGTCGGAAGAGCGGCCTTTTACTCTGGATGAAATGAAGCAGGCAGATGAGATCCTGGTAACCAGCACCAGCCATCCCAGCATGCGGGTCATGGAAGTGGACGGAGAGCCGGCGGGAATGAAGGACCCGGAGACCATTGCCAAATTCCGGGCAAAATATATGGAAGATATTGCAAAATAAGAAAGCATGCCGCCGGAAAACGGGCGGCGGGGTGAGAACATGGAAAAGAAGAGGATTCGCGATTACGGGATCCTGCCGGGAAGGATGGCGGCGGGAAAGCGGAACAAGATTACGGATGTGCCGGGAGTGAAGGTGGGCCAGGTCACTGTCAGAGATCAGGAACACAAAACCGGCGTGACCGTGATCCTGCCGGGAGAGGACAATCCCTTTGTCAATAAGTATACGGCGGCCTGTTATGTTCACAATGGGTTCGGCAAAAGCGCCGGTCTGGTGCAGGTGGAGGAGCTGGGAACTCTTGAGACTCCTATCGCCCTGACCAACACCCTGAATGTAGGGCTGGTCTGGGACGGCATCGTCCAGTATATGATCGACCGGTGCAGCCGGGAGGGCGTGACTGTGACCAGCATCAATCCCGTAGTGGGAGAGTGCAATGACAGCGGCCTCAGCCGGATTCAGAGCCGGGCAGTGAAGCAGCATCATGTTCTGGAGGCGATTCAGGCGGCCGGAGAAGATTTCGAGGAAGGCGATGTGGGCGCGGGAACGGGCACAGTGTGCTACGGCCTGAAGGGCGGAATCGGCTCCGCTTCCCGGATTGTCGCGATCGACGGGCAGCAGTATACCATCGGCGTGCTGGTTCAGTCCAATTTCGGCTCTACCATCGACCTGGTACTGAACGGAAAGCCTGTGGGGGAGAAGATCCTGAAGATTAAGGAAGCCAGAAATGATATGGCCGTGTCCAGGGAGGATAAGGGTTCCATCATGACGGTTCTGGCCACAGATCTGCCTGTAGACAGCCGGCAGCTTCGCCGGATCCTCAGAAGGACGGCTGTAGGTATCGCCCGGACAGGGGCCTATACCGGCCACGGCAGCGGGGAGGTCATGATCGGCTTTACGACGGCCAACCGGATAATGCCTGGGGAAAACATTCTCACAAGAACGGTGATAAAGGAAGATCTGATCAATCAGGCCTTTCAGGCGGCTGCCGAGGCGTCCTGTGAGGCGATTCTGAATTCCATGGTCTGCGCGGAAGCCGCGTCAGGCCTGAACGGGGATCTGTATTACAGCCTGGCGGAATTTCTGCCTGAAATTCTGTGACGGATACGGAAACAGTTAAGCGAAAACACATGGTGAGAATGTGAGGGAATCTGCTATGACAAAAGAAGAGCTGGCGCTGGAGATCATTGAAAGGCTGAAGAGGGAGTATCCGGACGCGGACTGCACTCTGGACTATGACCAGGCCTGGAAGCTGCTGGTCAGCGTCCGGCTGGCGGCCCAGTGTACGGATGCCCGGGTCAATGTGATCGTTCAGGAGCTGTACGCCAGGTATCCGGACGTGAACGCCCTTGCGGCGGCGGAGCCGGAGGAGATTGAGGCGATCGTAAAGCCCTGCGGTCTGGGACGCAGCAAGGCAAGGGATATCAGCGCGTGCATGAGGGTTCTGCGGGATCAGTACGGCGGAAAAGTGCCGGACAGCTTTGACGCGCTTCTGAAGCTGCCGGGGGTGGGGCGAAAGAGCGCCAATCTGATCATGGGCGACGTGTTTCACAAGCCGGCCATAGTCACCGACACTCACTGCATCCGCCTGACCAACCGGATGGGGCTGGTTGACAATATAAAGGAGCCGAAAAAGGTGGAGATGGCTCTGTGGAAGATCATTCCTCCGGAGGAGGGAAGCGATTTCTGCCACCGCCTGGTGATGCACGGGCGGGATGTGTGTACGGCCAGGACCAATCCCTACTGTGACCGCTGCGTACTGTCGGACATCTGTCCGAAGAACGGTGTAACTCCTCATACGGATTAAAGAAAAGGACGGCTGGATATGTGGAACTGGGCGTACATCGCGGTGCAGTGTGTCTGGGGAATGCCTCAGACGATTCTTGGTTTTCTGTTGTATCTGAGGTATCTGGACGCGCCTCACGAGCGGTTCGGCGGCGCGGTGCGTACCAGGTGGACGAGGGACGGCGGGGTTTCCCTGGGGCCGTTTATCTTCACGCCGGACTCGGAGGAGGCCTGGTGCCGGAAGATGGCCGCCCATGAATACGGCCATACATTTCAGTCCCTGATGCTGGGGCCTCTGTATCTGTTTTTGATCGGCCTGCCTTCCATGGTCTGGAACCGGTGCTTTTGCGGCTACCGTAACAGAAAGCAGGTGCCGTATTCCTGGTTCTATACGGAACGGTGGGCGGACAGGCTGGGAGAAAAGCACGCCGGGGCGCGTGAGAAGCTGCAAATCTAAGAATGAAAAGACGAGAAGCGGGAGTCTGTGATGAAAGTATTGGAGCAGGATATCAAGACCAGGCAGTTTAAGCCGGTTTACCTGATTTACGGCGATGAGGCGTTTCTGAAAAAAAGCTATAAGAACCGGCTGAAGGATGCCATATCCAGCGGCGATACCATGAACTTCCATTATTTTGAAGGAAAGGGCTTGGATCTGCAGGAGATCGTCAGCCTGGCAGACACCATGCCTTTCTTTGGGGAGCGGCGGCTGATCCTTATTGAGGACAGCGGCCTGTTTAAGGGCAGCGGTGCCGAGCCCCTGATCGATTATCTTCCTCAGATGCCGGACACCACCTGCATGGTGTTTGTGGAATCGCAGGTGGACAAGCGGAGCCGGCTGTATAAGCTGGTGAAGGAAAAGGGATACGCGGCGGAAATGGAGCGGCAGGACAGCCGGAAGCTGGCTGACTGGGCGGGCAGGATCCTGGCCCAGTCAGGCAAACGGATCACCGGCCGGACCATGGAGCTGTTTCTCAGCAAGACCGGCGATGATATGGAAAACATCAGGATGGAGCTGGAAAAGCTGATCTGCTACGCTGGGGACGAGACGGTTATCTCCGACGCGGATGTGGAGGCGGTCTGCACCGAGCGGGTGACCAACAGGATTTTTGACATGGTGGCGGCTATCGCCGGACGGAGGACCAAAGCCGCCATGGAGCTGTATGAGGACCTTCTGGCCCTGAAGGAACAGCCCATGCGGATCCTCTTTCTGATCGCCCGTCAGTTCAATCAACTTCTGCAGGTGAAGGAGCTGGCGGCGCAGGGGGGCGACAGAGGAATCGTCGCCTCAAAGCTGAAGCTGCAGCCGTTTGTGGCAGGAAAAATAATATCCCAGGCGAGAAGCTTTACCCGGGAACAAATCCTGTCCTATGTGAATCTGTGTGTGGAAATGGAAGAAGCGGTGAAGACCGGGCGACTGAGCGACCGGCTGGCCGTGGAACTGTTAATTACAAAGGACCTGTCCCAGGGGTGAATGGGGACAGGTCCTGTCATTTTCATCTATCAGCTGTTCCGGGTCATTCCATGGCGTTTACGGCCTTGCTGACGCGGGATACCTTGCGGGACGCATTGTTCTTGTGATATACGCCCTTGGACGCAGCCTTCTCAATCTCAGAAACAGCGTTTCTCAGCGCGGTCTGCGCAGCGGCCTTGTCGCCGGCAGCGACAGCAGCGTCTACTTTCTTCATGGCTGTCTTCACTCTGGAGCGAATTGCCTTATTGCGGGCAGCCTTGGTCTCAGCTACCAGGATTCTCTTCTTTGCGGATTTAATATTTGCCAACCTTTTCCACCTCCCATATATTGGTCTGTTTTTTATTTGGTTTGCATCAAAACATGGACACGGACAGTTTGAATGTAAACATACGCTAGTATTTTATCGGATTGCCCATGGAATGTCAATACATATTTTCGCCGAAAATGTAAAAAGTAACCGGTAAGGAGGTGAAGATCATGTTTGAGATCCGAACGGATTTGGCGGTGGAGGAGAAGGAAACCTGTACCGGGGAAAATAAGGGGCTGAAAGGGGTATCTCTGCGGGAGTGGAGGAAGGCGTCCAGCGCCATCAAGATGACGGAGGTAGTCGTACAGGACAGGGAAGGAGCCCGGGCCATGGGAAAGCCGGAGGGGACGTACCTGACGATGGAGGCCAGGGACCTGGGCTGGCAGGATGAGGATTATCACCGGGAGGTCTCGGAGGAGCTGGCGGTCCAGCTGAGGCGCATGGTGGAAAAGCTGAAGGTGGACCGCGCAGTGCCGGCGGCGGGGCCGCTGTATGTCCTGGTGGTAGGACTGGGCAACCCGTCGGTGACGCCGGACGCCCTGGGTCCTCAGGTTCTGGGAAATCTGAAGGTGAACCGCAGCCTGACGCCGCTAAACAAGAGAGAGGAGCCGGAGGCGGTCATCAGCGGAATCGTTCCAGGGGTCATGGCTCAGACAGGCATGGAGACGGCGGAAATTCTCAGAGGCATTATCCACGAGACGGAGCCGGACCTGATCATCGCCATTGACGCCCTGGCGGCCAGAAGCATACGGCGGCTGGGAACTACCATACAGCTGACCGACACGGGGATCCAGCCAGGCTCCGGCGTGGGAAATCACCGCCACAGCTTGACGGCGGACAGTCTGGGAGTGCCGGTCCTGGCTGTGGGAGTTCCCACGGTAGTGGGGGCAGCCGCCATCGTCCACGATACCATTTCCACCATGATCCGGACACTGGCCAGTCACATGGAGACCAGGGGAATGGGGGATTTCCTGGAGCAGCTTCCGCCGGACGACCAGTACCAGCTGATCTGCCAGCTGCTGGAGCCGGAATTCGGAAGCCTCTATGTGACGCCGCCGGATATCGACCAGACGGTGAAGCGGCTGAGCTACACTATCTCGGAGGGGATCCATCTGGCTTTTTACGAAAATCCGCAAGATGACCGGGACTTTCTCATACCATAGTTAGAGGAAGCTGGTGATGGAATGAATGGAAGGCGATATGGAGCCGGCAGTCTGCTGAGGTGGCTGATGCTGTTTGCGGGGACGGGACTGGTGCTGGCCTGGTTTTGTAAGGCTCTGGTGATGAAGGACGGGCTGGCGGAGGGCCTTGGAAATGGAGAAATAAAGGGACAGCTGAAAACAGAGCTGGCGGAACAGCCGTGGGCGCGGCGTCTGACAGAACAGCCGTGGGCGCGGCAGCTGGCGGAAGAGCTGGCAGTCTGGCTGGCAGATTCCTCTCCGCCGGCAAAGCTAGCCGGGGCCATGGAGGAGGATCATTTTTTCTTCGGGATTCCTCTTCTGGAGTTTGCCGAGGAGAGGCAGGATGTCCGTCCCGGCGCCTGGGATATGGATCCCTCCTACGCAGGCTATCTGGAAAATCAGCAGCTGATGGAGGAATCCCGGTATTTTCTGCTGTACGGAGATGAGAACAGCCAGGCGGAGGAGCCGGAGGAATATGAGCAAGATATCGTCCTAAAGGAAATAACCAGGCTGACGCCTGCCTATCACATCCGGAAGGACAGAGAACCGTCGGGGACGGCATATATGGTGGAGCAGCTGATGGATTATGATTTCCTTATGAGTCATTTCTACAGCGTCCATTCTTCGACTACGGCCAGCCGGGAGGAGCTGAACGCGGAAACTCTTCTGGCAAAGGATCTGTCCATCGAAAAGGACAGCAGCGTGCCCCAGATTCTCATTTATCACACCCATTCCCAGGAGGAATTTGCCGACTGGAGCCCCGACAATCCGGAGGCGACCGTGGTGGGGATCGGCAGCTATCTGACGAAGCTTCTCACGGAGAAAGGCTACAATGTGATACACGACGTAAGCCGGTATGACATGATGGCGGGCGAGCTGGACCGGAACCATGCCTACAATTACGCCCTGGACGGGATTGCCCGGATTCTTCAGGAGCACCCTTCCATCCAGGTGGTGCTGGACGTTCACCGGGACGGCGTCAGCGAAAATTTACATATGGTGGCCGAGGCGGACGGAAAGCAGATGGCCCCGATCATGTTTTTCAACGGAATGAGCCAGACGCCGCAAGGGCCTGTCGAATACCTTCCCAACCCTTACCGGGAGGACAATCTGGCCTTCAGCCTTCAGATGCAGCTGGACGCGGCGGCCTACTATCCCGGCCTGACAAGAAAGATTTATCTGAAGGGTCTGCGCTACAATCTTCACGTGCGGCCCAGGTCCGCGCTGATCGAGGTCGGAGCTCAGACCAACACCTATGAGGAAGCCAGAAATTCCATGGAACCGCTGGCGGAACTGCTGGATATGGTGCTTTCGGGAGAATGATATTTGTTGCAACCATGTTCAAAAAATGGTATACTTGACAGACGGATATACCACCTGTACAGATTAGGAAGGAAGTTTTACATGTCAGCGATTGATCAGAGCAAAATTCGCAATTTCAGCATTATTGCCCATATAGACCACGGAAAGTCCACTCTGGCCGACCGGATCATCGAGAAGACCGGCCTGCTTACCAGCCGGGAGATGCAGTCCCAGGTTCTGGACAATATGGATCTGGAGCGGGAGCGGGGCATTACGATCAAGGCCCAGGCGGTCCGCACCGTGTACAGGGCGAAGGATGGAGAAGAATATATTTTTAATCTGATAGATACTCCGGGACATGTGGATTTCAACTATGAGGTGTCCAGAAGCCTGGCGGCCTGCGACGGGGCGGTGCTGGTAGTGGACGCCGCCCAGGGAATCGAGGCCCAGACGCTGGCCAACGTGTATCTGGCTCTGGACCATAACCTGGAGGTGTTCCCCGTCATCAACAAGATTGATCTGCCCAGCGCCGATCCGGACCGGGTGGCGGCGGAGATCGAGGATGTCATCGGACTGGAGGCCCAGGACGCTCCCAGGATTTCGGCCAAGACCGGTCTGAATGTGGACGATGTTCTGGAGGCCATTGTGAAGAAGATACCGGCGCCCAAAGGGGATGCGGACGCGCCTCTGAAATGCCTGATCTTTGATTCGCTGTATGACTCCTACCGGGGAGTGATCGTGTTCTGCCGGGTGATGGACGGAACCGTGAAGAAGGGGACCGCGATCCACATGATGGCCACGGGGGCTGACGCGGAGGTAGTGGAAGTGGGTTATTTTGGCGCCGGACAGTTTATCCCCTGCGATGTGCTCAGTGCCGGCATGGTAGGTTACATCACGGCCAGCATTAAGAATGTGAAGGATACTACGGTTGGCGACACTATAACGGATCGGGACAACCCGTGCGCGGAGGCTCTTCCGGGTTACAAAAAGGTTACATCGATGGTTTACTGCGGGGTCTATCCCGCGGACGGCGCCAAGTACGGCGATCTGAGGGACGCCCTGGAAAAGCTTCAGCTGAACGATGCCTCCCTGTTTTACGAGCCGGAGACTTCCGTGGCTCTGGGCTTCGGGTTCCGCTGCGGATTCCTGGGACTTCTGCACCTGGAGATCATTCAGGAGCGGCTGGAGCGGGAGTACAACCTGGATCTGGTGACCACCGCGCCCAGCGTGATCTATAAGATTCACAAGAAGAACGGCGAGGTTCTGGAGCTGACCAATCCCTCCAATATGCCGGACCCGTCGGAGATCGACTACATGGAGGAGCCGGTTGTCAGCGCCGAGATCATGGTGACTACCGAGTATGTAGGCGCCATCATGACGCTGTGTCAGGAGCGGCGGGGCGTGTACCTGGGCATGGAGTATATGGAGGCCACAAGGGCGATCCTTCGTTACGAGCTGCCCTTAAACGAAATTATCTACGACTTTTTTGACGCCCTGAAATCCCGCTCCAGGGGCTATGCCTCCCTGGATTACGAGCTTAAGGGATACCAGCAGTCCGAGCTGGTGAAGCTGGATATTCTGGTGAACCATGAATATATTGATGCCCTTTCCTTCATTGTGCATGCCGAGTCCGCTTACGACAGGGGCCGGAAGATGTGCGAGAAGCTGAAGGAGGAGATTCCCCGCCACCTGTTTGAGATTCCCATTCAGGCGGCCATCGGCAGCAAGATCATTGCCCGGGAGACGGTGAAGGCCATGCGCAAGGATGTGCTGGCCAAGTGCTACGGCGGCGATATCACCCGCAAGAAGAAGCTGCTGGAGAAGCAGAAGGAAGGCAAGAAGCGGATGCGCCAGATCGGCAATGTGGAGATCCCTCAGAAGGCCTTTATGAGCGTGCTGAAGCTGGACGAGGAGTAAGACCGGGGAGAGAAGGATGACAGAATGAGGTGCAGGCTTTGAGAAGACCATTGGAACTGTATATTCATATCCCTTTCTGCGCCCGAAAGTGCCTTTACTGTGATTTCCTCTCTCAGACGGCCAGCGAGATGGTCTGCCACGGCTACGTGGAGCAGCTTCTGGAGGAAATCGGCTGTCAGAGCGGATATTATCAGGGATATGAGGTTGTCACCATTTATATCGGCGGGGGAACGCCGTCCATATTGAAGGCGGAAGACATTCAGGCTGTCATGGAGGCGGTGAAGAAGAATTTCCGGGTTGACCGCGGCGCGGAGATCACCATTGAGGCAAATCCCGGAACGGTCAGCCGCGAGAAGCTGGAGGCTTATCTGGACTGCGGCATCAACCGGATTAGTCTGGGCCTTCAGTCCGCGGACGACAGGGAGCTGAAGACTCTGGGGCGGATCCATACCTTTGATGAATTTCTGAAGACGTACCAGAGGGTGCGGGAGGCCGGATTTCACAATGTGAATGTGGATCTCATGTCAGCTCTTCCGGGGCAGACATTAAGCTCATGGAGATCGACCATGAAAAAGGTAACCATGATGAAGCCGGAGCACATTTCCGCCTACAGCCTGATGATCGAGGAGGGGACGCTCTTCTATGAAATGTATCACGATCATCCCGAGCTGCTTCCCACAGAGGAGGAGGACCGGGAAATCTATTACGCTTCCAAGGCGTTTCTGAGAGAGCAGGGTTATGAGCGTTACGAGATATCCAACTACGCCCGGCCCGGCTTTGAATGCCGGCACAATATCGGCTACTGGACCGGAGTGGAGTATCTGGGACTTGGCCTGGGAGCCTCCTCATACATACAGAATTTCCGCTTCAGCAACGAGGCGGACCTGGAAACTTACCGGAAGATCAATATGAGGGGAGAGGACGCGGACCAGCGTCTCCACCAGAACATCTCAGAGCTTTCCCAGCGGGAACAGATGGAAGAATTTATGATACTGGGGCTCCGCATGAGCCGCGGAGTCTCCGGGAGCGAATTTATCCGGCGTTTCGGACTGAATATGTGGAATGTGTATGGGGACGCCCTTCACAGGCTCCAGGAGAACAGGCTGATCGAGGTAGAGAGCCCGTGGGTGCGGCTGACGGATTTTGGAGTCGATATCAGCAATTATGTGCTGAGTGAATTTCTCTTTGACAGGGAGCCGGACTGAACGGCAATTGTACTGTGAGATCAGGAAAAACGGAGGTGGACTGAGTGAGGATTTTGCATTTGACCGATCTGCACATGGGATGGATCGCGGACGCGGATCAGGAGCGGGAGCACTGGGACAGATTCTGCCGGGCCATAGAATCGGCCTGCCGGGTCCGTCCGGTGAATATGGCGGCGCTCACCGGCGATTTTGGCAAGACAGGGAGCCGGGAGGAGTTTGAACGGGCCGGCAGGGCTCTGGATCAGCTGGCGCATATTCTGGGGATCCGGAGAGATCATTTCTTTTTCTGCCGGGGCAACCACGATTCCGACACGATTTACGCAGGCTCTTCCTTCAGAAACTATCAGCAGTTTCTGGACGGCTTTTACGGGGCGGGGCAGGCGCCGGACCAGGGAGTGATCACGTCGGAAGGGGTTCAGGTATTTTCCTTAAACTGCTGTAAAAAGACATCTCTTGCCAGATTTGACGACGCCTGGCTGGACAAAGCCGATATAGACGAGGTGCTGGAGCTGGCGGAGGCGGCCGGCGGAAGCGGCGTGTTCCGGAAGAGCGGCTCTTCAGATGGAGAAGAAGGGCCGGAGCCGATTCGGATTCTGCTGCACCACCATCAGCCGGAGATTCTGGCCGATCAGAGCCAGATGAAGCGGCTGGGGGACAGCGGCCTGTTCGCCTGTATGCTCAGCGGCCATCTTCACTGCTACGCCAGGAAATATGAGTGGCAGGGTCTGACGGTCATTAACGGCATGGCGGTGACGCCGCATCTGGATTTTCTTCCCGGCGGTTTTCAGATCATTGAGCTGGAAGCGCCCCGTCAGGTCAGGGCCTGGGGGTACGCGGACACGGGAAAAGATGAATTTTTGGAGTATGAGATCAAATAAATCAAAAATCTGTTTTGATTTGGAAAGGAGACCCCGGGCATGAGAGAATGCGGAATCCTGCTGCCCATCGCAAGTCTGCCGTCAAAGTACGGTATCGGTACATTTTCAAAAGAAGCTTATGAATTTGTGGACCATCTGAGAGAGGCGGGCCAGAATTACTGGCAGATCCTGCCCCTGGGACCCACCGGCTACGGGGATTCCCCCTATCAGTCCTTCTCGGCTTTCGCGGGCAATCCCTATTTTATCGATCTGGATCAGCTGGCGGAGCAGGGACTTCTGACGGAGGAGGAATGTCTGGAGGCAGACTGCGGCCGGGATGAGCGGTATATCGATTATGAGGCTGTCTACAACACCCGTTTTCTGGTTCTGCGGAAGGCCTATGAGCGCTGGAAGGAGAAGGCGGAGGCGGAAGGCCGGGATATCGATAAGGTTTTGGAGGAGTATCTTTACGAAGAGACGAGAGAGTACTGCTTTTACGCCGCGGTGAAGAAATCCTACGGTGAGAAAAGCTGGGAGAACTGGGACGAGGATATCAAGCTGCGCAGGCCTGAGGCGGTGAGCCGGTACCAGGAGGAACTGAGGGAAGAGATCCGTTTCTATGAGTTCCAGCAGATGATGTTCATTTTCCAGTGGACGGCTCTCAAGGATTATGCCCACAGCCGGGGAATCCGGATTATCGGGGACATCCCCATCTATGTAGCCTTCGACAGCGCTGACAGCTGGTGCCATCCGGAGCTGTTCCAGTTTGACGCCAAGAGCCGTCCCAAGGCGGTAGCGGGAGTGCCGCCGGACGGGTTTTCCGCCACGGGCCAGCTGTGGGGCAATCCCCTTTACCGCTGGAATTATCACAAAAAGACCGGTTACGCCTGGTGGATGCGCCGGATGAAATACTGTTTCGATCTGTACGACGTGGTGCGCGTAGACCATTTCCGCGGTTTTGAGAAATATTACGCGGTCCCGGCAGGAGAGAAGACGGCTATGAACGGCCAGTGGAAGAAGGGTCCTGGCATTTCCCTGTTTAAGAAGATGAAGGAGGAGTTCGGAGATCTGGATATTATCGCTGAGGATCTGGGCTACCTGACGCCGGACGTGCTGAAGCTGCTGAAGAAGAGCGGGTTCCCGGGAATGAAGGTGCTGCAGTTCGCCTTTGATTCCAGAGAGAAGAGCAATTATCTGCCCTGCTATTATCCGCAGAACTGTGTGGTCTACACCGGAACCCACGACAACGATACCACCAGAGGCTGGTACGAGTCCATTGCGCCTCAGGACCGGGAATTTTCCGTAGAGTACATGAACAACGGCTTTACGCCGCCGGATGAGATTCACTGGGATTTCATCCGCCTGGCCCTGTCCAGCACGGCGAACCTGGCGGTGATCCCTCTTCAGGATTATCTTGGCCTGGGGAAGGAAGCCAGGATCAACACGCCTTCCACTCTGGGAGGCAACTGGGTGTGGCGGCTTAAGAAGGACGAATTTACGCCCCAACTGCGGGAGAAATGCCACTATATGTGCAAGCTGTACGGAAGGTGCGGCTGACAGACTGCAATAAAAAAGGAAAAAGGATTTTCCTCAGGCTGAAAATTCTTTTTCCTTTATTTTATATAAAGTCTTGAACCGGGCAGTCCTAAACCGGCCGTCTGGGCCTGCAGGATACGCCTACGCCCAGGGCGCCGGGGCCGGTATGGCAGCAGATTCCCAGCGACAGGTCGGAGTAAAGGATATCCATTCCGGGGAACGCCGCCTGAATCTCACGAATCCATTCGGCGGTGGTTTCCTGATTGGCGCTGGAAGCGGCCATGAGATGGACCTCGCCTGCGTCCATCTGCTCTTTGAAACGTGTTTCCAGGTCGTGCTTTAAGGTCTCCAGCATGAAATGCTTGGCTTTGATGAAGCCGTGGCATTTTTTGATGGCGTCCAGTTTGTGGGTATCCAGAAGGAGAACCGGCTTGATCTGGAGAAGGGTGCCGATGGCGGCGGTGGCCGGTGTGATGCGGCCGCCTCTCTTTAAGTATTCCAGGGTCTCCACGCCCAGATAGATGACCATGTCTTCCCTTGATTTTTCCAGGATGTCTTTGATCTCCGGCGCGGAATAGCCTTCTTCTGTCAGTTCCAGGGCGTCCAGGATCGTCCGGTAGAGGGGAGTGGAAATTCTTCCGTGGTCCACCACGAAAACCCGGCCCTCATATGCGTCGTCCCGGGCCAGTCCCTCCGCCGCCAGGCAGGAGCCGCTGAGTCCGCTGCTGATAGGCATATAAAGGATCGTCTCACAGTCCTTCAGGGCCCTGTCCCAGATGTTTAACACATCCGCGGGGGCAGGCTGCGAGGTGGTGATGACGGCCCCGGCCTCCTGAAGCCGGAAAAACTCTTCCCGGGTCAATGTGCTTTCTTCATAATAACATTTGTCATCAATATAAAAAGGCATGGGAAGCAGATATACTCCCAGCGCTTCTGCTGTGGCGCGGCCGAAGCCGCAGTGACTGTCGGTTACAATTCCTATCGGTTTCAAAAAATATCGCTCCCTCAGATTCCGTAAATTACAATACAACTGTCTGAACAGTATACCATATTATTTTCATTTTGTGAACTTGATTTTTGAGATATTTGAGATAGGATTTTGTAAGAAATATTCAGTCTCTTTTAATAGTTTTTCTGACAGATATGGGATATAATGAGTTCAGGCATCAGAAGACAGCAGAAACTGAGTGTCAGAGAAAGAAAAAGGAGAATATCTGAATGAAGAAACGAAACTATGCAAGAGCATTGGCAGCAGGGATGGCCGGATTGATGATATGCCTGAGCGGCTGTTCCGGTCAGACGAAAGCGGAGAGCGGGAGCCAGGCTGCGGAGACCGTAGCGGAAAGCGAAAGCCAGACGGAAGCGGAGACTGTGACAGAGAGCGAGAGCCAGGCGGAAGCGGAGACCGGGGCAGAGAACGGAGGCCAGACGGCAGCAGAGGCCGGGACTCAGGCGGAGTCCGAGGGCCCGGTCCATATCTGGGGATCTATTATCAGCGTGGATGAGGAAGGCATTCTGGTAGACAATCAGTCGGACAACTCATCGAAGGGAGAGATGCTTCTGACTGTCGACCCGGAGCACACGGCGATCGTGGACGCGGCCGGAGGACTTCCGGTGGAACTGGGAGATATCCAGATCGGCTCCTTTGAAGCATATCTGAGGCCGGCCATGACCATGTCTCTGCCGCCTCATGTAACTCCCTACGTGGTGATCGTGAATATTTCGGACGGCAGGCCGCCTCAGTATGTGGTTGCCCGGGACAGTATTCAGGCCACAGACAGCGGAAATATTCTGATTGCCGGCGACGGTACGGAATATGTCCTTGCGGAGGACGCGGAGATCACTCCCTACCTGACCCGCAATATTGTGACCCTGGAGGATATCAAAGAGGGATCCCGGCTGCTTGTGTGGCTGAACGGGGAGGATAAGGCTGAGAAGCTTGTATTGTTTGCGGAGTGAGGATAACGATTGACGGAATCGTAAAAAAGAACCCGGCCGGTCAGGTAGCTGACGGCCGGGTATTGTAGTTTAGTGAACTATAAGTTTTTTCAGATCCTGATAGAACTCCGGGTAGGAGATGTTCACGCACTCGGCCCCCGCCACTTCCGTCTCTCCGTCGGCGCACAGTCCCAGGACGGCGAAGGTCATGGCGATCCGGTGGTCCGAGTGGCTGTCGACCGCTGCCCCGTGAAGCGGCTTCCCGCCCCGGATGATCATGCCGTCCTCCGTTTCGGTCACGTCCGCGCCCATGGCGGTGAGGTTCTCTGTCATGACGGCGATCCGGTTGGATTCCTTCACCTTCAGCTCCGCCGCGTCCCGGATGACGGTTTCCCCTTCCGCCAGGCAGGCCATGGCGGCAAGCATGGGCAGCTCGTCGATCAGTGTGGGAATAATGGCTCCCTCTATGACGGTTCCGTGGAGAGAGGAGGAGCGGACCAGGATGTCCGCAGTCGGCTCTCCGGAGCCGGATGTTTCGTTGAGCAGAGTGATATCCGCTCCCATGTTTCGGACCACTTCCAGGATACCGGCCCGGGTAGGATTGACGCCTGTGTTCCGGATCAGGATCTCGGAGCCGGGAATCATCAGACCGGCGCAGAGGAAGAACGCGGCGGAGGAAATGTCGCCGGGAACCTCCACCAGGCCGCCGTGAAGCTCGCTGGCAGGCCGGATGACGGCGGTCACGCCGTTTTCGGTCCGGCTGTCTTCCGTCCGCACATCCGCTCCGAAATAGTTCAGCATGATCTCGCTGTGATTTCTGGACAGGTAAGGCTCCGTCACTCTGGTCTCGCCGTCAGCGTAGAGTCCGGCCAGAAGGATGGCGGATTTTACCTGGGCGGAGGCCACTCTGGAGGTGTAGGAAATTCCGTGGAGAGGCCTGCCGCTGATTCGCAGGGGAGCGCAGCCGTTGCCTTTCACGCTGGCTATATCCGCCCCCATAAGGGACAGAGGTTCGATGATCCGCTTCATGGGCCTCTTCTGGATGGAGGCGTCCCCGGTCAGAGTCACGTCAAAATCCTGGGCCGCCAGGATTCCGGAGATAAGCCGCGTGGTGGTTCCGCTGTTGCCGCAGTCCAGGACGGCGGCCGGTCTGGACAGGCCGTGGAGCCCTTTGCCGTGCACCAGGACTACGCTGCCTTTATTTTCAATCTCAATTCCCATACTCCGGAAACAGGAGATGGTGGACAGACAGTCCGCCCCCTGGAGATAGTTCCGGATCTCAGTTGTTCCTCTGGCGATGGAGCCGAACATGACGCTTCTGTGAGAGATAGATTTGTCTCCCGGAACCGCCAGCTCGCCCCGAAGGCCGGAGCCGGATTTTGTGAATTTCATCTTGTAACCTCCTGAAATAAAATACGGCAGGATATATAGTATAGGTTACGGCAGGCCGCCGCAGCGTTACCGCATCAGGTCGTAATGATACTTCTGCAGTACGGTCCATGCCGTCTCCATGGCGTCTCTTTCATAAAAGTCAATGCGCAGGGCGCCTTCCCCGTGTTCCCGGTTGTGATTGATGCCGATATTTTTGATGCTGATCCCCTTAGCTGCCAGAATCACGGAGAGGGTGGAGATGGAGCCCACCTCATCCACGATATCCACGGTGAAGGAATAGTCCGGAGCGATGGCACCTCTGGTTTTTTCGGAGAAGCTGTTCCGATAGTC
This sequence comes from uncultured Lachnospiraceae bacterium, assembly GCA_947626475.1. GTDB lineage: Bacteria > Bacillota > Clostridia > Lachnospirales > Lachnospiraceae > UBA3402. The sequence continues at coordinate 5,349 of CANQSK010000046.1, read as the reverse complement.
TCTGGATGTGGCGAACAGTTCGTACAGGGACTTGCTGTCGGACTTTTCCAGTTCCCGGACAATGTCCTCCAGGGAGCGGATGTACCGGCGCAGCATATCCGCCAGGTTTTCCCGGTTGGTGACGCAGATCTGCTCCCACATCTCAGGGGAAGAGGAGGCAATCCGGGTGATATCCTTGAAGCCCCCGGCGGCCAGCCGCTTCATCATGCCGTCCCGGCTGTCGGAGTCTCGGATCAGATTAACCAGGCTGGAGGCGATCACGTGAGGCAGATGGCTGATTCCTGCCGTGATCTGATCGTGGCGGTGAAAGTCCAGGATGATGGGGATGGAGCCGATCGTTTCGGCGATCCGGACCATCCGGTCTATATTGCGCTGACCGGAACGGGCGGTAGGAGTAATAATATAGTAGGCATTTTCCAGAAGATGATCCGTGGAGTTCTCGTAGCCGGTCTTTTCAGAGCCGGCCATGGGGTGTCCTCCCACGAAGACATCCTCCATCTCCAGCCGGATCACCTGCTGGTGAATGTCCGTCTTGGTGCTGCCCACGTCAGTGACGATCGCGCCGGGCTTCAGGAAAGGACGCAGCTTTGCCAGGTATCCGGCGTTGTATTCCACCGGCGTGCACAGGAAAATAATATCGCAGAGCCGCAGCTCCTCGCCGATGCCGCTCAGGATCACATCCACGATCCCGTCGGCCTTGGCCTGCTCCAGCCGAGAGCGGGTCCGCATGTAGGCCATAATGGTAGCGTCAGGCCGTTTGCGCTTTATGCCTCTGGCGATGGAGCCGCCGATCAGACCCAGCCCGATAAAGCCGAAGATGGAATCGGTTCTGTCCGTATCGTTTGTCATATGGAAAACCTCCTGAATAAGAGTCTGCTAACTTCTTCCGGCCAGCTGGATATAGGGCTTTAAGTCTCTCATCATAGTCTCGAACTGTTCAAAGGTCAGAGACTGAGGACCGTCGGACATGGCGCAGGAGGGGCAGGGATGGACCTCCACCATAAGTCCGTCGGCGCCTACGGCTGCCGCCGCCTTGGACAGAGGCTCGATATAGGCCCGGACGCCTGTGGCGTGGCTGGGGTCCACGATCACCGGAAGGTGGCTCTTGGCCCGTATCACCGGAACGGCGCTTAAGTCCAGAGTGTTGCGGGTGGCGGTCTCATAGGTGCGGATGCCTCTCTCGCAGAGGACGATATTGGGATTGCCCTCGGAAATAATGTACTCGGCGGCGTTGAGCCACTCGTCGATGGTGGAGGACAGTCCTCTCTTCAGAAGCACAGGAATGCCGGATTTGCCCACTTCCTTCAAAAGCTCAAAATTCTGCATGTTCCTTGCGCCGATCTGGAGCATATCCACATATTTGACTGCCGTCTCCAGGGCGCGGAGGCTGGTGACCTCGCAGACGATATTTAAGCCGGTGCATTCCCGGGCCTCCTTCATATACTGAAGGCCTGTCTCCTCCAGCCCCTGGAAGGAGTAAGGGGAGGTTCTGGGCTTGTAGGCCCCGCCCCGGAGAAATGTGGCGCCTGCCTTCTTCACCGCCTCGGCGGTCTGAAGCAGCATGTCGTGATTTTCAATGGCGCAGGGACCTGCCATGACATGGAAGGTGCCGGGGCCGATGGAAGCGGTTCCCACGGGGATCACGGAATCCTCCGGATGAAATTTCTTGTTGACCAGTTTGTAGGATTCGGTGACGTTGACAATCTTGTCCACGCCCTCGGAAATCTCGATATTGGAGCCGTGAAGCTTGGTCTTGTCCCCGATGACGCCGACGATGGTGACCTCGTCTCCGGTCGACAGATGGACCTGAAGCCCCCGGGACTCCACCAGCTGGGTGACCCGCCTGATAGCCTCCTGGGAGGCGTTTGGTTTCATAATAATGATCATAATTTAATTCCTCGCTGTCATAAAAATGCAACTACCATTGTAATGCAGAGGTCTGACCTTGTCAACACTTTATTGATTTAAACCTAAAAATCAATAAAAATACGGTTTTTTGTTTTTTTTACTTGTTTGATACCTATATATTATAGTATAATATAGTCAATACATTTAGTATTGTTTGAGTTTTGCTCCGGGAAACCACGATTGACAGTTTTTTTGAAGAGTATGGGGGACTACGGTGCGGCTGCTTGGAGGCGGGCCCTGTGGGGTGGGGCCCTGGTTTTGCGGCGGCGGGGAGAAGCCGTCCGCGGGAAGGAGGTTTTATGGAAAACAGGATTTTTAAGCTGGAGTCTGCTACGAAGGTGCCGATTCGCGTGATGCCGGGACATTTTTCCACCAATCATTCCCACATAAATTTTTATGTGGATACCACGGCTCTGAAGGCAAGGCAGAGCGAGGCGGAGGCGGCGGCCAAAGCTCTCGCGGCCATGTATGTCTACAACACCATCGTGGACACTATCGTCTGCATAGAGGGAACGGAGGTCATCGGAGCGTTTTTGGCCCAGCAGCTGTCAGAGGCCGGCGTAATGTCCATGAACGCCCACAAGACCATTTATGTGGTAGCGCCGGAGTATGACAACAACGGCCAGCTCATTTTCAGGGATAATATACGGCCCATGATCACCGGAAAGAACGTGATCGTTCTTCTGGCGGATGTGACCACCGGCAGAACGTCTGCCCGCTGTGTGGAAGCCATCCAGTATTACGGCGGAATCGTCCGGGGTGTCTGCGCCCTGTTCAGCGTGGTGGACAATGTAAATGAATTTCCGGTCAACGCCATTTTCACGAAGAAGGAGCTGCCGGATTACCAGGCCTACCGCCCGGCGGAGTGCCCGTACTGCAGAAGTGGCGTGAAGCTGGACGCCCTGGTGAACAGCTTCGGATATTCCAAATTGTAGAAGAAAGCAAGGGCGCGCGTGTCCGCCGGGATAAATAGTTGGCGGAAGCGTGACAATTTGCTTGTAAAATTTCAAAACCTTTAGTACAATAGCTACATAGGCTTTGAATAAGACAGGAGGACTTTGTTTATGAATGTGTATGGAACCAAACAAATCCGCAATGTGGCCCTCCTTGGCCACGGCGGTGCCGGCAAGACGACCCTGGTCGAGGCCATGGCGCTGGTATCCGGGATCACCAAGCGTATGGGCAGTGTTGTAGACGGAACGACGATCAGCGATTATGATAAGGAAGAGACCAAGAGACAGTTTTCCATCTCCACCTCCCTGGTGCCCATTGAGTACAAGGGCGAGGGCGGACCCATCAAGATCAATTTCCTGGATACGCCCGGATATTTTGATTTTGTCGGCGAGGTAGAGGAAGCCATCAGCGTCGCGGACGCTGCCGTCATCGTGATCAACTGCAAGGCAGGCATTGAGGTCGGTACCCAGAAGGCCTGGGAGCTGTGTGAGAAGTACAACCTCCCCAGGATCATTTTCGTGACCAACATGGACGACGACCATGCCAGCTACCGTGATCTGGTGATCAAGCTGGAGACCCAGTTCGGCCGCAAGATTGCGCCCTTCCATATGCCCATCCGTGAGAACGAGAAGTTCGTGGGCTTTGTGAACGTGGTGAAGATGGGCGGAAGAAGGTTCACCAACCTAAGCGATTACGAGGAATGCCCGATTCCCGATTACTGCGAGAAGAACCTGACCATTTACCGCGAGGCTCTTATGGAGGCAGTTGCCGAGACCAACGAGGAGTTCATGGAGCGCTATTTCTCAGGCGAAGAGTTCACCTATGAGGAGATTTCCTCCGCTCTCCGTGAGAACGTGATCAATGGCAGCATCGTTCCCGTTATGCTGGGTTCCGGAATCAACGCTCAGGGCGCCAAGATGCTTCTTCAGGCAGTGGACAAGTATCTGCCGTCCCCGGACCATTTTGAGTGCATCGGCGTGGACGTATCCACAGGCGAGCGCTTTGTGGCCAAGTATGACGATTCCGTGTCCCTGTCCATGAGAGTGTTCAAGACGATCGTAGACCCCTTCATCGGCAAATATTCCCTGGTGAAGGTCTGCACCGGCACTCTGAAACCGGATACGGCTTCCTACAACGTAAGCAAAGAGACCGAGGAAAAGATCGGCAAGATTTATACCCTGCGGGGCAAAGAGCAGATTGAGCTGCCTGAGCTTCACGCCGGCGACATCGGCGCTGTGGCCAAGCTGAACGTGACCCAGACCGGAGATACTCTGGCTCTGCGCACGGCTCCCATTCTGTACCATAAGCCGGAGATATCCATCCCTTATACCTATATGCGCTATCAGACCAAGACCAAGGGCGACGACGACAAGGTGGCCACCGCTCTTGCCAAGCTGATGGAGGAAGACCAGACGCTGAAGAGCGTTGCCGATAAGGAGAACCGTCAGACTCTGCTTTACGGCATCGGCGACCAGCAGCTGGAGGTAGTGGTCAGCAAGCTGCTGAACCGCTACAAGGTTGATGTTGAACTGTCCAAGCCCAAATTTGCTTTCCGCGAGACCATCCGCAAGAAAGTGGAGGCCCAGGGCAAGTACAAGAAGCAGACCGGCGGCCACGGCCAGTACGGCGATGTGAAGATGTCCTTCGAGCCTTCCGGCGACCTGGAGACTCCCTACGTGTTTGAGGAGCAGGTATTCGGCGGCGCCGTGCCCAGGAACTACTTCCCGGCCGTTGAGAAGGGTATCCAGGAAAGCGTTCTGAAGGGACCGCTTGCCGGTTATCCCGTTGTAGGCCTGAAGACGACTCTGCTGGACGGCTCCTACCATCCGGTGGATTCCTCCGAGATGGCCTTCAAGATGGCGGCCAGCCTGGCCTTTAAGAAGGCGTTTATGGACGCGAATCCGGTGCTCCTTGAGCCCATTGCCTCTGTGAAGGTTACGGTTCCGGACAAGTTCACCGGCGATGTTATGGGCGATCTGAACCGCCGCCGCGGCCGTGTGCTGGGTATGAATTCCAACCATCACGGCAAGCAGATCATCGAGGCGGATGTGCCTATGTCCGAGATGTTCGGATACAATACGGACCTGCGGTCCATGACCGGCGGCATCGGCATCTTTGAGTATGAGTTCAGCCGCTATGAGCAGGCCCCCGGCGATATCCAGAAGAAGGAAGTGGAAGCCAGGGCAGCCAGCATGGAGGATGACAACTGATTGACTGAATAACATGAGTTTCGGACGCGCCGCCTGCAGAATCACTACAGGCGGCGCGTTTTGCCGGAGGAGCGTATGATGGAATCAAACGGATATGAGTATAGCGGCGGATGTGAGCCCGGATATCAGCCGGACCTGCGTTCTGTCCGCCGGTGTTTTTCCCGGGTGGGACTGGCCTGCGTCACGTTCTTTCTGGTGCCGGCATTTCTGCAGCTGCTCCTGATGACGGCTGCCGGTATTGCCGGCCTGCGGCTGAAAGAATCCTTCTGGATCCTGG
>CANQSK010000045.1 GCA_947626475.1 uncultured Lachnospiraceae bacterium | reverse complement strand
ATTCTGCCGTTCCCGTCGTTGAAGGGGTGAATGCAAAGAAAGTCGTGAATGAAAACAGGAATCGCGATAAGCGGTTCAACTTCCATATTACCAATCACACGGTTGTATTCCTCGCAGATTCTGTCCAGAGCCTCCGGTGTCTCAAAGGGTGGCAGCGGCGTAAACAGAATTTCCACATGGCCGTCCGGATAGGTTGCGCTGATATAATTTTGCACGTTTTTTGTTCTGCCTGCCATCGGGTTGTTCATGTGGCTGTACAGAATTTTATGAAGTTGGAGAATGTAATTCTGCGTGATTGGAATTACGTCAAAACTCTCATGGATCAGACCCAGGACGTCACGGTATCCGGCGATTTCCTGTTCGTCACGATTTCTTGGCGCCGTTTTTTCCTCGACCAACTGTCGGATGCGTGTATTGGTCGTCACGATTCCTTCGATGGCGTTAGAGGCTTCCGTACTTTGAACTTTTGCAATCTCGACCAGCTTTTCCAGTTCTTCTGGGCGCTGCTTCAGATATAGTTCCTGTTTTCCGGCTTCCTTATAAATTGCGGCAACCAGGCCGAGGATTTCCGAATCCCACTTTTGGTCTTTGATTGCCGAGTAGTTAAATGCTCGCATTTGTGTCACCTCCACATGTTTCCCTTAAATTATATTGCATATTAAGGGAAAGGTCAATGTTCTATGAGAAAAATCCTTTAATACCCTTATTATTGTTGCGGCTGCTATCTGTAATCATTTACTTTTGCCCGTTAATATCTTTACTTTTTTGCATTTTATGGTATAATAAGTAAAGATTGTGGGGCTGATGAAATGATTTCTTACTCAGGGTTAATGCAAAGGCTAAACGAGAAAGGTCTGACGAAAAGTGCGCTTACGACACAGGTCGGCATCTCTTCCAGGACTGTCGCCAAGATCGGACGTGGAGAAAAGATCGCGGATCATGTACTGAAAAAGATTTCTGAATTTCTCGGTTGTTCTGTCACGGATCTGTACCGCACGATTTCTGACAACGTTTTATTACAAACGCTTCGGGACGAAAAAAGTATTCGGATGCCGGGAGGTTTGTATCATGAACTCCAGGTACGTATGACTTACAATTCCAACCGCATGGAGGGCAGTAAACTCAGTGAGGATCAGACAAGACTCATCTTTGAAACGAACACGATCGATGCAGGGGGAGGAATTCCGGTCGATGACATTATCGAAACGGTCAGCCATTTCCGCGCGATTGACTATGTGATCGATAAGGCAGAGGAACCGCTCACTGAGGTCATCATCAAAGAACTGCACCGCATTTTGAAGCAAAGCACAAAAGACGCCACGCTCCCCTGGTTTGCCATTGGAGATTACAAGACAAGAGCAAACGTCGTTGGCGGCAGGGAAACGGCAAAGCCTAAAGAGGTGCCGGTTCGCATGAAAAAATTGCTTTCCGAATATGAAGCCATTGACACGGTTACGATCAACGATATCATCCGCTTTCATTATAAATTTGAACGTATCCACCCATTCCAGGATGGGAATGGCCGAGTCGGCAGGCTGATTGCTTTAAAAGAGTGCCTGCGCTGCGGCATAGTCCCATTTCTCATCGAGGATTCCAAGAAAGCGTTCTATTATCGCGGATTGGCCGAATGGGAACAAGAGCCAGGTTATCTGACGGATACCTGCCTTGATGGTCAGGATACATTCAAAAAGCTGAAAAAATAAGCATTAGCGAGGTGGTGCTCAGTGAATAACGATCCATTTAAGGAATATATCAAAGAGTCTGAACCGGACAAGCGGGACAAAGGCTATGCGTGGCATACGGCCATTGGCCTGCAGGCGGTTGATGGACTTAAGACATCAGAATACTTGGTGCATACTGCTGTCCGCAACATCGAAGGTGAGATTTCCTTTGAGGAAGTAAATGCCCTTTTGCAGAGTTATTACGAATCTATTCCCATGCCGGACGTATTAGGGAATAACATCACAAGGAAGGAATGGGTACTCAGCGGCACCCTTACGGCACCGGAAAAAGTGAACATTGAGAATCCAAAAGTGAACATTGAAAGAGAAAAAGTGAACATTGAAAACTTATGATTGGTCGAACCGGTAACTGGACTTGGAAAAGGAAAGTACAGATTCATATCGCACAAGGGTTGAAGCGACCAGTGACATGAAAAAGAGCACCTGCCGAAGCAGATGCCCAGATGTGATTTTGTAAAATATTAATCTCCGTTATTTGCAAAGAAACATATCCTGAGCGTATTCTTTAATATCACTGGGACTTATCATGTTATACTTTGCTTTCACAGCACTGAAATAATCACCAATCAGTGTTTTTTTAATAATACGGTCAGAAGGAGCAGAAATCGGAAGATCTCCGCGTGTGGTAAGCCAGGGCGATTCGTTGTGCGTAAAACGTTCAAGCACCTTTCCACTATAACAGCAAATATTGTTGATCACGCTGTCGTAAATAGCTTTTTCTCCGGAAGAGAAGACAGACGCATCAAAGTCATCTGCTTTTTCAATAGAATCAAACCGATAGTCTCTGTATCGGAAGTAAATGTCTCTGTAAACCGGACCATGTATCCATGCCTGACAATCCTCTGGGAAAAGGAACGTCTTATAGAAGGCAAAATAGAATCCCTGAATATAGTATAGTGCTTTCTGAAGGGCCAGCGGAGTGATGTCTTCACATTGACAAAGTAAATACTGAATAGCCGCATCTATTTTGCTGCCGACAGACTATTTGCTGACAGCAACGCCAAGGCAGCTTTGCGGCTCTTTTCGTAGGCGAGAGCAGATTTCAGGTTTCCTTTGTTTGCTTCCAACAACTCAGCGTAGAATGCGGGGTCATTATATATACGCAAAAGGGTGTCGGAATATTGCTTAGTCGGTATATCACCCTCTGCGTATCTGGAAAAGGTCTGCTCTCCCCATCCGAGAAGCAGAGAAAGTGGCCGTTTGCCAATTGCGTATTTCTCCGGTATTTCACGAATCTTCTCAAGGGAGATGAGGCCGTTTTCTTTGCGAAAAACATCATATAGCGCCCTCAGGTTGAAGTCAGAAAATTCTGGGACAAATAGCTCGGAACCACAGTCAGCGCAATGGGCCTCTTTACCGGCATAGTGATATACTTTTTCTTTGATGGTGCCGGTCATCTGAACGGAAGTTTCGATATAATTTACATCGTTTCTGCATTCTTCACAAAAAACTTTCTTAGGGTTCATGTAGTTCCTCCTTTCTGCCTGTGATTATCGAAACAGGTAGTCTATGGGTTTATTCCTTTTATGGAATGAAATGACAACAGTTCTGCTGCCGGAAGGAAGATCGATCACATTGAATTTAGTATAAACATCGACAGTTTCTTCCTCTCCATCTGAGTTAAAAAGCTGTACTTGTGGAACGAAGACATAAAGGACTTTATATTCATATCCAATCTTTGTATTTTGAAGAGAGTGGCAAAAATCCTCTGTTTTGATCTGCATCAATATAGACTTTTGCTTGTCGCTGCGAAGGTTGTATTCATTTATAAAGTCTATGTTTTCCTGGCGGTTCTCATTTAAGGAGATTGTATATCTGTTCTTTTCAACACAGGATTTAATCTTCGCAAGGACAGAGTCAATCTCTTCTCGTGTGTAATTCCGGTTGTAATGAGAATTCATACGTAAATTACCTCCAATACTATGATACACAAAATAGCAGAGTTTGTCAATAAAAACAGATTAATTAGTACAAATATATTGCAATTAATACAAAAATAGTCCAATCACCATAACAACAACTGGAGTTTTCCAGTATGAACTGCTGGAATAAGTTCGTTCAGATGCTTAAAGAGCTCGGCCCTGCTGCGGATAAAAACATATAAAGTTAAGAATACCAGATTGAAAAAGCAAAAGCAGCAAGATATAATAATCGTGAAACAGCTGTCTGAACAATAGGCCGGAGGCAAAAATGATCATTCTTGTCGATATGGATGACACAATTGAATATCTTCTCAGGGCGTGGGTAAAAGGTGTTAATGAGAAATACGGTTACTGTGTGTCCAGCGAAGAGGTCGCTTCCTGGGATGTGTCCACCGCGTTTCCGGGGCTGACGCGCAAACAGGTGTATGACATTCCGATGCAGCCCGGATTCTGGAAAACGGTTGAACCCATTGAGGATGCTGCGGAGGTTCTTGGCCGGTTCATGGCCTCCGGCCATGAAATCTTCATTGTTACCGCCACTTCGTATGAATACATGTATGAAAAGATGAGTGAAGTGCTTTTCCGGTATTTTCCGTTTTTGTCATGGGATCAGGTAATTGTCACAAGCCGGAAGCAGATGATAAGGGGCGACGTTCTGATTGATGACGGGGTACACAATCTGAAGGGCGGCAGCTACGTGAAAATCCTGATGACCGCGCCCCATAACGCATCCTATGATGCGGAGGCAAACGGCATGATCCGCGTTCACACATGGAAAGAGATTGAGAAAGTCATCGGCCGGCTGGAGCGGGAGATCGGGAGATCATCAAGGTGACCACAGAGCTTTTGCTGATCGTCAGTTGGACCGCCCTTGCTATCCTGAGCCTGATCTGTTATGTGCTGTACTATGGACTTGACAGCCGGGCAGGGTACGTGGACGGTATGATTCCGCTGATCCTTGCGGCCGCGTACATGATGGTGCTGGCTGCTTTTATCGCGCGTGCCGGAAGCGTTTAGTTCCTCAGCGCCGCCTGTATATTGCGTTTCCTTTTCTCATTTAGTTTTTCATAGGCGGCCCGTTCCTCCGGGGTGAAGCCCTCGTACTGGACCTGCTCCAGGTCGCACAGCATGAACAGAAGCTCTGACATGACGTTTTCCGCTTCCTGCGTTACCGTGTAGTTCTTCTCGCGGCCTTTTTCCCATAACGCGATCATTTCCCTGCCGAGGAGCTTCTGGATGGATACGGACAGCTCTCCTCTGGTGATGTTCAAAATATCCGCCGTCTCTTTCTGGGTGCATTTTTCGTGAGGCTGGCTCAAAAAATACAGAAGCTTCACATCGGTGGTCGTCAGATCATTTCGCAGCGCCACGATGTCAAGGAGTTTGTCCAGCAGCTTCCTTTCCCGGTAAGCGTCAAAGAAAACACCTTCGCCCGCCAGGACGCCTTCGCTCACCCGGGTCCGCTCGTTGCCCAGCCGATAGGTTCCGGGTATATTTAAGGGAGATACGCTTCCATCGCCGGCAGCGTCGAACAGGAACCGGTACACCTGGCCCTTCCGTTTCTCGTAATCCATATCGTCGAAAACATCTTTGTAGAAATCATTGTAGCAGGCGAAGACGGTGCGCTTCATCTGAATCGTCTTTTTTACGCTGATTCCCTGGGAGACCAGGGAGTCCTTTGTTTTTACGTAATAATACACGGGAACCTTCAGCGCGTAAATGGTTCTGGCGTGTCTGACGTATTCCAGATTGAACATAAAATCTTCGCACCAGCTGACCGAAGTATCCATGGTCAGGTGATACTGTTCTATGATGGAGCGTTTGTACAGTTTGTTCCACAAAACTCCGTAGTAGAAATCCGCCGGCTTCTGCATCATCCTGACGGCGTAGTCCTCGCGGTTCATGACGCCCTCCGCTTCCATGTTGCCCTTTTGGGAAACGCGCTCCCCGATCACTCTGTAAAAATCGGCGATGACCATATCGCAGTTGTGTTCTGAGGCCGCCTGAACCAGAAATTTTGTCGATTCGGGCGTGAACCAGTCGTCGCTGTCCGAAAACTGCAGATATTTGCCTTTTGCCAGGGCGATTCCCTGGTTGCGGGTGTCGGAAACTCCTGAGTTTGCCTTGTGTATGACACGGACGCGCTCATCCCTCCCGGCATAGGCGTCGCAGAGCGCCCCGGAGGAGTCTGTGCTTCCGTCGTCTAATAAAATCAGTTCAAAATCCCTGTATTCCTGGTTCAGAATGCTGTTTACGCATCTGTCAAGGGTTTTCCCGGCGTTGTAAACAGGGACGATAATGCTTACCATCGGCATTTTTCCGTAATCTCCTTATCCGGTCTTTTCCCTGCGGAGCCGGCTGTTTTACCGCCGCAGATTCCGTATTTTCAGACACTATGAATTTATGATAACATAAAGAGGAAGGTTTTACAATGTGATTGTGATTCTGCCGGAAATATGATATACTGACCACAGATATGGGGTGAACGTGATGGAAAGAATCAACAGAATCGGACTGGAAGAGGTCATGTCGGGGATTCCCGGCGGATTTTTTATTTATCATGCGGACGGAAATGAAGAGCTTATCTATGCCAACAATGAGGTCCTTTATCTGTATAAGTGCGAGACCATGGAGCAGTTTCGGGAGCTGACGGGGAACTCGTTCCGCGGCATGGTGCATCCGGACGACCTTGACGTGGTGGAGTCAAGCATCGAGGAGCAGATCGTGAAGAGCCAGCGGAATCTTGACTATGTGGAGTACCGGATCATCTGCCGGGACGGCGAGGTGCGCTGGGTGGAGGACTTCGGCCATTATGTCAGAAGCGATGTCTACGGCGGCGTGTTCTATGTGTTTATCAGCGACGTGACGGACAAGATGAACGATTACACGAAGCGTGAGAATGAGTTCATCAGTGAACTGCGGGACCAGGAGCTTCTGCGCACAGCCCTGCAGAGCACCGCGTCCTCCTACCGGGAAGTATACATGCTGGATCTGGTGAACAATTATTACCGCATGATCTACCCGGACAACCATAACGTGGAGGGCCGGGGAAATTATAAGGAGCTTCTTGAAAAGCGGGTGGTCTTTGACAAGACAGACAGCCGCCTGCAGGGAAATATACGGGAACGCCTTCAGCCGGAGCAGATTCAGGAGGCGCTGACGGATGAAAATGTGGTGGAATACCGCTACGTCCGCAATATGCCGGAGGGCGGCGAGGAATGGTGCGTGGTCGTATTCACCGTCAATGAACGAAGGGACGGGGTTCCGGTCTCCGTGGTCATGGGAGTTCGGAGCATCGAGGAGATCATCCGCATTGAGGAGAGGCAGAACGCCATCCTCAAGGACGCCCTGATCCAGGCAAAGCAGGCGAACGAGGCGAAGAACATGTTCCTTGCAAACATGTCCCATGATATCCGTACGCCGATGAACGCGATTGTCGGTTTTTCCACTCTGCTTGAGAATGAGGCGGAGCATCCGGACAAGGTGCGCCAGTACGCCAAAAGGATCACCTCGTCCAGCCGCCATCTGTTGGGACTCATCAACGACGTCCTTGATATGAGCAGGATCGAGAGCGGCAACATGGCCCTGAATGTGGTCCGGCTGTCGCTTCGGGAGCTTCTGGAGGAGATTTCGACGATCATACTGCCTCAGGCCGGGAAGAAGGACCAGAGCTTCCGGATCAACTCCCACGGCCAGACGCCGGACTGGATTCTCGGCGATAAGCTGCGGCTTGAGCAGGTTTTGATCAACCTGCTGACCAACGCGGTCAAGTATACGCCGGAGGGCGGAAACATTGAACTGAATGTTTTCGGCTGCGGACAGAGGTCGGCGAACTACATTCATCTGCAGTTTGTTGTCACTGACGACGGCATAGGGATGAGCGAGGAATTTCAGAAGACGATTTTTGAGCCTTTTACCCGGGAGATCAATTCCCTGACGAACAAGGTTCAGGGGACCGGCCTCGGAATGGCGATCACCAGGAATCTGGTGGAGCTGATGGGCGGCACGATTTCCCTGGAGAGCAAAAAGGACGAGGGAAGCACCTTCACAGTGGACATGGAGTTCCCCCTTCCCGAGCAGAAGGAGGACGTGCAGCCTGAGATAAGGATACAGGATGTGGAGAGGCCTCTGGTGGGAAAACGGATCCTTGCGGCGGAGGACAATGAGATCAACGCTGAGATCCTTGGCGAAGTGCTGAGGCTGGAGGGCATAGAATATGACCTGGCTCATGACGGGAGCGAGGCCGTTGAGCTGTTTGTAAATTCCGAGCCGGGATATTACGATATGATACTGATGGACATTCAGATGCCGCGGATGAATGGATACGACGCGGCCAGGGCGATCCGGGCCAGCGGCCATCCGGACGCGCTTGCGGTGCCCATTGCGGCCATGACGGCCAACGCGTTTTCGGAGGATGTGCAGAGGGCGATCAGCAGCGGCATGAATGAGCACATTTCAAAGCCCATCGACATTGCCGCGCTCCACGAGACCTTCAAGCGCCTGATGGCGGCCCGGCGGCAGCCGGATGACAGATGATACAAATGTTATCAGCGCCTGCGTCTCCTGATGTGCGTAAAGCACGGCAGGAGGCGTTTGTATATGCTGTCCGAAGGTTGGATATGGCTTTTTGCGGCTATTCATGATAAGATAGAGCGAAAGCAGCGGGCTGCGGCTGCGTAGGGCGGAAAAGAGAGCGGGAAAACGGAGAAGAGGGGAAAGAGAGTGGGAAAATGGAGAAGAGGGGAAAGAGAGTGGGAAAATGGAGAAGAAGGAACAAAAGAATGGCGGAAATCCCGGCATAACCAGGGAAGAAGTATTAAAATACGCGAAGAAAAAATATCACACCACGCCGGAATATCCCTGGAAGGGCGACCCGGACAGCGCTGTTCTGCGCCATGAAGACAACCGCAAGTGGTACGGCCTGATCATGTATGTCAGCCGGAGCCGTCTGGGACTTCCGGACAGGGAACCGGCTGATATCCTGAATGTAAAGTGTGACGCCATGCTGGGCGAGCTGCTTCGGAGAGAGCCGGGCATTTTTCCGGCCTATCACATGAATCACAGGGAATGGCTCAGCATTCTCCTGGACGGAACGGTGCCGCGGGATAAGGTGCTGGACCTTCTGGATATGAGTTACAGCCTTACCATGTCAAAGAAAAAGAGAGAGCGGAGCAGAGGGCCGATCGAATGGCTGATTCCCGCCAATCCCAGGTACTACGACGTGGAGGAGGGCTTCCGGCAGAATCCGGTCATGGACTGGAAGCAGAGCAGCAATGTAAAGGCCGGCGACATCATTTACATGTATATGGCCGCGCCGGTGAGCGCGATCCTCTATAAATGCAAGGCTGTGGAGGTGGACATTCCCTGTTATTATGAGGACAGCCACCTGACCATGAGACGGATGATGAAGATTCAGCTTCTGGAGCGGTATGACCCTGCCCGGTTTACCAGAGACGTGATGCGGCAGTTCGGCGTCTACGGGGTCCGCGGCCCCAGAAGTATGCCCCACAGTCTCAGCTGTGAGATAAACGGGCGGTATGAATGACAGTCTCAGCTGTGAGATAAACGGACGGTATAAATGACAGCTGCAGGCGAAAAATCTTGGACCGGACAGCGTCGGAGAATGGATTTGGAGAGCTTTTCAGGGAGATGGATTTTGGAGACAGTTATGACGGACAGATGCAATGAGAGGAAAAATCAGGTGAAGGCCGCGGCGCTTGCGGGTCTTCTTTTGGGAATGGCCGTTCTGGTTTTGTCCGGCTGCGGCGCGGCGGGAAAGAAGGAACGCTTCACGGCGCAGCATTTCGACTGGTTTGATACGGTCACGATCTTTACCGCCTACGAGGGCAGCCGGGAGGCCTTTGACCGGTATGACCGGATGATGTGTGAGGAGATGGAAACGTATCACCGCCTCTATGACATTTATCACGATTACGAGGGCGTCAGCAACATCAAGACCATCAACGACAATGCGGGGATCCGGCCTGTGGAGGTGGACGAAAAGATTATCGATCTGCTGGATATGGCTGTGGGCATGTACGAGGAGACCGGAGGCCGGGTGAACGTGGCCATGGGAAGCGTTTTGTCCCTCTGGCACGACTGCCGGCAGGAAGCGGAGGAGCACCCGGAGAAGGCGGAGGTTCCGTCCCGCGAAGCGCTTCAGGAGGCGGCGGAGCATATGGATATCCGGGATGTGGTCATCGACCGGCAGGCCTCCACTGTCTATCTGGCCGACCCGGAGATGAGCCTGGATGTAGGGGCTGTGGCCAAGGGCTACGCTGTGGAGATGACCTGCCGGAAGCTGAAAGAGGCGGGCCTTGAGAGCGCCCTTCTGAACGCAGGCGGAAATGTGCGGGCCATGGGGGAGAAGCCGGGCGGCGCAGGCTGGTCCGTGGGGATTCAGAATCCGGATCTGGAAGCGGAGCAGGCCTACCTTTACGGCGCCGAACTTCGGGACGCGGCCATGGTGACCAGCGGCGTCTATCAGCGCTTCTATGAAGTGGACGGGGTCCGCTACCACCATATTATCAATCCGGAGCTTCTGGAACCCTGGGACGAGTATCAGTCCGTGACCATTCTGTGTCCGGATTCCGGACAGGCGGACGCTCTGTCCACGGCGGTATTCAACATGGAGAAGGCGGAAGGCCTGGCCTTCATCGAAGGTCTGGAGGGAGTGGAGGCCATGTGGATCTGCGGCGACGGCTCAGAGCAGTACAGCTCCGGCTTCCGCCGGTATCTGACTCCGTGACGGCCGGAAAAATCTGAAAAGCAGGAGAAACCGAGGATAAGAATAACATGAAAGACAGAAAAAATCTGCGCGGCAGCCTTCTTCTGGTGCTGACCGCGTTTATCTGGGGCGTGGCTTTTGTGGCCCAGAGTGTGGGGATGGAGTACGTCCGGCCCTTCACGTTCAACGCCAGCCGTTTCTTTCTGGGCGGGCTGGTGCTGATTCCCGTAATCTGGTTTACGGGGAGAAACAGGACAGAACGGTTCTGGAAGCGGGCCGAAACCGCAGGAGGAATCCCGGGCGGGATCCTGTGCGGAACGGCTCTTTTTGTGGCCGCCAGTTTTCAGCAGTTCGGCGTGTCCATGACCACTGTGGGGAAAGCCGGATTCATTACGGCCCTGTATATTGTGATCGTGCCGGTTCTCGGCATTTTCATGAAGAAAAAAGTGCCGGTCTCCGTCTGGTTCAGCGTGGCTCTGGCTGTGGCCGGCATGTACCTTCTGTGCATCACGGAAGGACTCCGGATCGGACAGGGGGATCTGTGCGTGTTCGCCTGCGCGGTCTGTTTTTCCTTTCACATCCTGATCATTGACTATGTGTCGCCGAAGGCTGACGGCGTGCTGATCTCCTGCGTCCAGTTCTTCACGGCGGGAGTCCTGTCTTTGATTCCCGCGCTTCTCATAGAAAAGCCGGCGCCGGAGGTGGTTCTGGCCGCGTGGCAGCCCATTGCCTACGCGGGCGTTATGTCCTGCGGCGTGGCCTATACGCTTCAGGTGATCGCCCAGAAGGACACGGATCCCACGGTGGCCTCACTTTTGATGAGCCTGGAGTCTGTATTTTCCCTGCTGGCCGGGTGGGTGCTGCTGGGACAGCGGCTGTCTGCGAGAGAGTTGTCCGGCTGCCTTCTGGTATTTCTGGCGGTGATCCTGGCCCAGCTTCCCGGAAAGAAGAGCTGACCGTCCGTGTCAGGAGCCTGACTGTCAGGGAAAGAGAAGAGGAGCGGCGGTATCGTACCAGGTCAGACATTCTTCATGCCAGGCCTGCCAGGCGCCCTCATATTCCTGCTGAAGCCGGCTCAGACCGGGGGCAGGGGCACATGATTCTTCCCAGAAGGCTTCCGATTCTGTCCAGGCCCGCCGGGCGTCCTCCAGTAATGTCCACTGAATCTCCGCTTTTTCGCGGAAGCCTTCCAGCCGCTGCCCGGCCAGCCGAAGCTGCCAGTCGGCGTAGGCTTCCTCAGTGGGAATCTCTCTGAGCATATGCCGTTCGGCCCTGGGTACAGCCTGAATACCCGCGATGAGAGCCTGGTCTTCGGCTTTGACGCGGGCGGGGACAGAGTCCCCCTGTGCCGGTCCCGACAGGCGGTCCAGGTAGTGCTGGTAGCCGAAAGGATAATACAGGACTGAGCCGGACTCAAAGATCAGAATGCTCTCCGCCACCTGCCGGAGAAAATACCGGTCGTGGGAGACGAACAGGATAGTTCCCTTGTAGGCGCGGAAGGCGGCCTCCAGAGCCTCTTTGGCCCGGATATCCATGTGGTTGGTGGGCTCGTCCAGTATCAGGAAATTGGGACGGCTCTGAAGCAGTTCCGCCAGCACCAGCCGGGCCTTCTCCCCTCCGGAGAGGGAGGACACCCGCTGTCCGGCGGCTTTGCCGCCAAACAGGTAAGAGCCCAGAACAGACCGGACTTCCCTGTCTGTGAGAGCCGGAAACAGGCTGTGGAAATGCTCGATTACCGTCTGGTCCGAGGAGATTTCCGCCGAGTGCTGGTCAAAATATCCGACGGTGATCTGATTTCCCAGGCGGAGCCGGCCCTTAAGCGGCGGAAGGAGTCCCGCCGCTGTTTTCAGAAATGTGGACTTTCCCGCTCCGTTGGGCCCCAGGATCCCGATCTTCTGACCTCTCCGGATCCGCAGGGACAGCTGGGCCAGAGGCGCGTCGTAGCCGACGGACAGATGCTCTGCCTCCAGGACCCATTTGCTTCCCGCAAGGAGAGGGGTGACCGGTCCGGCAAAGGTTGGAATGTCGTCTTCCTCCGGCTTTTCCATGGAGGGAAGCCGCTCCAGAAGCGTCTTTCTGGAACGGGCGAAAGAGGCTTTGGCCGGCTTGTGTTTGAACCGCTCGATCAGTTCCTCCAGCCGCCGGATTTCTTCCTGCCTGCGCTGCCAGGCGGTTCTTTCCCTTTCCAGCCGTTTTGCCTTCTCTTTCCGATAATCGGTATAGTTGCCGGGGTACCGGGTCAGCTTTCCTCCGGCCAGCTCGTAAACCGTATCCGCCGTCTGGTCCAGAAAGAACCGGTCGTGACTTACGATGACCGCGGCATTGGGATACTGCCTGATGTACCGCTCCAGCCACTGGACGGTCTCCAGGTCCAGGTGATTGGTGGGTTCATCCAGAAGAAGGATGTCCGGCCTGGCAAGGAGCAGGCGGATGAGAGAGATCCTGGTCTGCTGGCCGCCGGAAAACTCCGACAGCTTTTTCTGTTTGTCCTGTTTGGAAAACCCGAATCTTGTAAAAATGGTGTCGTATTCCGTCTCGTAATCGAACCGTTCCCGGGACAGAGTGTCCCTGGCGGGACAGGCGTCGAGGATCAGTTCCTCCACGGTCCGGCTGTATTCCCGGGGATCCGGCTGCTGCCGGAGCATACCGATGGTCAGCTGCCGGGACATGCGGATGCCGGGGCCCGTCCTGCGGTCGTCCCCGTCCAGCTCCAGTTCCCCAGCGATGACCTGCAGAAGGGTGGTTTTCCCCGCCCCGTTTTTTCCGGTGACGGCAATTTTTTCATTTCCCCTGATCTCAAAATCGATATGGTTTAAGACGGTCTTTCCTCCCGGAGATACGGTTCCGTCTGTGATCTGATAAAGCATAAAAACTCCTCTCTGGAAATAATCCTATTTTAGCACAGGAAGCGGGAATCTTCCAGAGGGCGTCAGGTTGTTCTTGCATTTTTGAGAGAATCCCCGTATAATCATGTTATCGGTTCTAACAGTTCATGAAAGCTTTGTCTGGAAGTTTGCGTGATGCGGTTCGCATCGTTTCCCGCGTTTTGGAGAGGACGTCAGGAGGTACGATGTTTGGTAAAGTATGCGGTATCGGTCTTCTCGGAGTAGAAGGCTGTCTGGTTCACGTGGAGGTGGATGTTCAGGACGGACTTCCCGCGTTTATCATGGTGGGTGCCCTGGCCCCGGAGGTCCGGGAGGCCCAGGACCGGGTAAGAACGGCGCTCAGAAACGCGGATTTCCGTTTCCCGCCCAAGAAGGTGACCGTGAACCTGTCTCCAGCGGATGTGCGCAAAAGCGGGACCGGGTTTGACCTGGCCATAGCGGCCGCCGTTCTGGGCGCCTACGGAATGGTCGCCTGGAGAGAGTTTGAGGACGCGGTGTTTCTGGGGGAGCTGGGGCTGGACGGGCGCATTAAGCCGGTCCGCGGCGTCCTGCCCATGGTGATGGAGGCCCGCCGCCGCGGAAAGAGAAGATGCTATCTGCCGGAGGAGAATGTCAGGGAAGGCCGCGTGATCCCTGACATAGAGATTACGGGAGTGGCGGATATTCCCGGGCTGGTGAGCCAGCTCAGGTGCCCGGGAAAGAAGGCCGCCGCCGGAAAGGGGCAGCCGCCTGCGTCCGCGGGACCATTTCCGGAAACCTACGATGTGGATTATGAGGACCTGCAGGGGCAGGCGCTGATGAGAAGGGCCACGGAGGTGGCGGTGGCGGGGCGTCACAACCTGCTGTATATAGGTCCGGCAGGCACGGGGAAAACCATGGCGGCGAAGCGGATTCCCACCATCATGCCTTCCTGCAGCAGGGAAGAGCAGCTGGAGATCACGAAAATATACAGCATATGCGGGCTTCTGCCGAAGGAGCAGCCTTTTATGAGCGGAAGGCCCTTCCGCAGCCCTCATCACTCGGTGACGGTTCAGGCCCTGACCGGGGGAGGGCGGGACCCTTCGCCGGGGGAGATGTCCCTGGCTTCGGGCGGCGTGCTGTTTCTGGATGAGCTTCCGGAGTTTTCAAAGCAGGTGATAGAGACCCTGCGGCAGCCCCTGGAAAGCCGGAGCGTAGTTCTGTCCAGAGTCTGCGGCCGGTATGAGTTTCCCGCGGATTTCATGCTGGTTGCCGCCGCCAACCCCTGTCCCTGCGGACATTATCCGGACCGGAACCGCTGCAGGTGCAGCGAGGCCCAGATCCGGCGGTATCTCGGGAAAATATCCAAGCCGATCCTGGACCGGATCGATATCTGCACGGAGACCTCCCCGGTAGGCTTCGACGAGCTGAAGGGAGGAAAGAAGGCGGAGTCCTCCGCCCGGATACGCGCCAGGGTGGAAGCGGTCCGGCAGATACAGAAGCGCCGGTTTGCCGGACGAAAGATCGGCTTTAACAGCCAGATGACAGCGGCAGATCTGCAGGTTTTCTGCAGGCTCAAACGGCAGGAGGAGCTGTTTTTCCGGAACTTTTACCAGAGAAACGGCTTAAGCGTCAGGGCCTACTCCAAGATTCTGAAGGTGGCCAGGACCATAGCGGATCTGGACGGCTCCGAGGAGATCGGCTACGCCCATCTCTGTGAGGCCGTCGGCTACCGGAGCCTGGAGGCCAAATACTGGAAATCCCCCGGCGGTTTGGAACCGGAAGGGAGGCGGCCATGAAGGAACAGGAATATCTGTACTGGCTCTGCCGCGTGCCGGGAGCGGGACCGGTGACCATTCAGAAGCTTTATGAGCGGTACGGCTCCTTTGGAGCTATTTATAATATGGAAGGAAGACGCTTTCGTGAGGACGGACTGACGGACCAAAAGACGGCGGAACAGTTTGACCGGTGGAAGGCCCGCCTGTTTGAGACCACAGAGGAATACAGGGCGCTGGGAAGCCGGGGCATCCGCTTTGTGTCGGTGCTGGATCAGGAATATCCGGAGCGTCTCAGGCATATCTATGGAAATCCGGCCGGTCTTTACGTGAAGGGAAGGCTTCCGGACGACAGTCTGCCCTCAGCGGCCATTGTCGGGGCCAGAAATTGTACAAGCTACGGCTTTCAGGTGGCCAGAATGCTGGGGGCGGCCCTGGCCGGGGAGGGGGTTCAGGTCGTCAGCGGCATGGCTGCCGGAGTGGACAGGGCAGGTCATGAAGGGGCGCTGATGTCCGGGGGAAGCACCTTCGCGGTGCTGGGAAGCGGCGTGGACGTCTGTTATCCCGCCGGCCATATTGCCCTGTATGAGGAGATACAGGGCCGGGGAGGCGTGATCTCGGAGTTTCCTCTGAAAACCAAAGCCCTTGCAGGGAATTTCCCTGCCCGGAACCGGATCATCAGCGGACTCTCGGATCTGGTCATCGTGGTGGAGGCCAGGGTGCGGAGCGGTTCCCTGATCACGGCGGAGCTGGCTCTGGAGCAGGGAAAGGACGTATATGCCGTGCCGGGGATGGTGACGGAGGAGCTGAGCCGGGGGTGCAACCAGCTGATCCGCCAGGGAGCCGGGATCGTCACCTCCCCCGAGGACGTGCTGGAATTTTTCCAGATTAAGCGGGATAAGATGCTGAAACTTCGAGAAAAAAATGACAAGGTACTTGCCAAGAAAGAAAAAAAGGTGTATAGTTGCCTCAATTTGCAACCCAAATTCATCGACCAGGTTGCGGAGGATAGCGGTCTGACCCTGAGCGACTGCATGACGGTTCTGCTGGAACTGGAGCTGAGAGGTTATGTGGAACAGCCGGCCGGCCACTATTATGTGAGAAAGATTTAAGGCGAGGTGTCGATATGGCAAACTATTTGGTAATTGTAGAGTCCCCTGCAAAAGTGAAAACCATCAAGAAATTTCTGGGAAGCAATTACGAGGTGGACGCGTCCGGCGGCCACGTGAGGGATCTCCCCAAAAGTTCTATGGGAATTGACGTGGAGAATGACTATGAGCCCAAATACATTACGATTCGGGGAAAGGGCGATGTGTTGGCGAGGCTCCGCAAGGAGGTCAAAAAGGCCGATGTCATTTATCTGGCGACCGACCCGGACCGGGAGGGCGAGGCTATATCCTGGCATCTGATGAAGGCTCTGAAGCTGGATGAGATCAAGGACAAAAAGATTTACCGGATCAGCTTCAATGAGATAACCAAGAACGCGGTGAAGGCGTCTCTGAAGGCGCCCAGAAAGATAGACATGAACCTGGTGGACGCCCAGCAGACCCGCCGGATTCTGGACCGGATGGTGGGCTACAGCATCAGCCCCCTTCTGTGGGCCAAGGTAAAGAGAGGACTCAGCGCCGGAAGAGTTCAGTCTGTGGCTCTTAGGATGATCTGTGACCGGGAAGAAGAGATCTCCCGTTTTATCCCGGAGGAATACTGGGAACTGGAGGCGGACCTTCTGGACGGAAGCGGAAAGAAGCCGCTAACGGCAAAATTCTACGGAAACAGCGGAGGAAAGCTGCCTCTGCATTCCAGGCAGGAGCTGGACGCGGT
Source organism: uncultured Lachnospiraceae bacterium (assembly GCA_947626475.1). Lineage (GTDB taxonomy): Bacteria > Bacillota > Clostridia > Lachnospirales > Lachnospiraceae > UBA3402. The sequence goes on along the minus strand of CANQSK010000045.1, from coordinate 4,040 downwards.
TCTGGCGGGGCTTGAGAATCAGCGGTATTTTGTGGAGGAAGTAAACAGGGGCGAGCGTTTCCGGAAGGCACCGGTTCCCTTCACGACCAGCACGCTGCAGCAGGAAGCGTCCAAGGTTCTGAACTTTTCCACCCAGAAGACCATGCGCCTGGCGCAGCAGCTGTATGAGGGCGTAGAGATCAAAGGGAAAGGGACCATCGGCATCATCACCTACCTGCGTACTGATTCCACCCGCATCGCTGACGAGGCGGACCTGGCAGCCAGGAATTATATTGAATCCGTTTACGGTGCCGCTTATGTGACGAAGGGCGGAAGCAAGAGCAGCGGAGGCGCGAAGATACAGGACGCCCACGAAGCCATCCGGCCTACGGACATCTCTCTGACCCCGGCCCAGGTGAAGGATTCTCTTTCCAGGGACCAGTTCCGTCTGTATCAGCTGATCTGGAGGCGTTTTGCCGCCAGCCGCATGAAGCCGGCGGTATACGGCACTGTGTCCGTGAAGATAAAAGCCGGAGAGTATGATTTCACCCTGTCGGCCTCCAGGCTGACCTTTGACGGATTCATGTCTGTGTACGTGGAGGAGGAAGAGAAGGAAAACGGCAGCGCCGCCCTGGAGAAGCTGACGGAGGGAACGGAGCTGAAGCTTGCGGACCTGCGCCACAGCCAGCATTTCACCCAGCCGCCTGCCCACTATACGGAGGCTTCCCTGGTGAAGGCCCTGGAGGAGCAGGGGATCGGCCGTCCCAGTACCTACGCGCCCACCATCACTACGATCCTCAGCCGCCGCTACGTGACCAAGGAGAACAAAAATCTGTATGTGACGGAGCTGGGCGAGGTGGTGAACCGCATTATGAAGGAGAATTTCCCCAGCATCGTAGATATGCAGTTTACGGCCAATCTGGAACTTCTCCTGGACGGCATCGGCGACGGCAATGTGGAGTGGAAGCAGATCGTGCGGAACTTTTATCCGGATCTGGAGCAGGCGGTGAAGCAGGCCCAGAAGGAGCTGGAGTCGGTGAAGATCGCCGACGAGGTCAGCGATGAGGTCTGCGAGGTCTGCGGGCGCAACATGGTCATCAAGTACGGTCCCCACGGCAAATTCCTGGCCTGCCCCGGCTTCCCCGAGTGCAAGAATACCAAGCCTTATCTGGAGAAGGCCGGTGTGACCTGCCCCAAATGCGGCGGTCAGATCGTGATCAAAAAGACCCGGAAGGGCAGAAGGTTCTACGGCTGTGAGAACAGCCCCCAGTGTGATTTCATGTCCTGGCAGAAGCCTTCCTCCGTCACCTGTCCCGAGTGCGGCAGCTATATGGTGGAGAGGGGAAACCGCCTTGTCTGCGCCAATGAGAAGTGCGGCCATGTCATGAAGAATGTAAATACAAAATAGAAAATAAAAAGAAATTTCAAAAATTTTCGATAACTCTTGCCATTTGACGATAACTGTGTTACAATTTATATGGCGTATAAGAATTATAGCTCTTTTTGCGACAGAGAAGGGGGTTGCAAAGCAATGAGTGTTCAGTTGTTGGATAAGACAAGAAAAATCGGTAAATTGCTGCACAACAACAACTCCAACAAAGTGGTTTTTAATGACATTTGCAAAGTGCTGAGTGAGATTCTTCAGTCAAACATCCTGGTGATCAGCAAAAAAGGCAAAGTGTTGGGAATCGGCGTCTGGCCCGGTGTGGATGAGATCGAGGAAATGATTGAGGAACATCTGGGCGGCTTTATTGACAAGATGCTGAACGAGCGCCTGCTCAGCATCCTTTCAACCAAGGAGAACGTGAATCTGGCGACCTTGGGCTTCGCGGAGGAAAATGTCAGAAAATATCAGGCAATTATCGCTCCCATCGACATCGCGGGTGAGCGGCTGGGAACCCTGTTCATCTACAAGATGGACTGCCAGTATGAGATTGATGACATTATTCTCAGTGAGTACGGAACTACGGTAGTCGGGCTGGAGATGCTGCGTTCTGTCAACGAGGAGAACGCGGAGGAGGCCCGTAAAGTTCAAATTGTTAAATCAGCGATCAGCACATTGTCCTTCTCGGAGCTGGAAGCCATCACCCATATTTTTGAGGAACTGGACGGCAACGAGGGGATCCTGGTGGCGTCCAAGATTGCCGACCGGGTGGGAATCACGCGTTCCGTTATCGTCAACGCGCTCCGGAAATTTGAGAGCGCCGGCGTGATCGAGTCCAGGTCTTCCGGGATGAAGGGAACCTACATCAAGGTGCTGAACGACGTAGTATTTGACGAATTGAAGCAGCTGAAGGGGGCAGGAGCCCATTGATCTGCAGGATGCCCTTGCAGGGCTCCCCATTCTGCATGGTGAACAGGACTGTTGCTGTAACGCGCTCCGGCGGATACGCCGGAGCGTATTTTATCAGGGAAATGAAGTTTTTTGCCGCCCGATACAGAAACTGCTTGCGGATTTTACGGTTTCATGCTATATTATCTAAGTTGACAATAAACACGCCTGCTGATTCCAAAGGCGGTGCCCGCCAAAGGCAGGTCCCGGAGGGAACACAAGACGCAGACGGAAGAAAAACCAAATGGAGGTAGTATCATGAGTGTTATTTCAATGAAGCAGCTGTTGGAAGCCGGTGTGCATTTCGGACACCAGACCAGAAGATGGAACCCGAAGATGGCTCCCTACATCTACACGGAGCGCAACGGCATCTACATCATCGACCTGCAGAAGTCTGTGGGCAAGGTAGACGAGGCCTACAACGCGGTTGCGGAGATCGCGGCCAACGGCGGAACCATCCTGTTTGTAGGAACCAAGAAGCAGGCTCAGGATGCCATCAAGACCGAGGCGGAGCGCTGCGGCATGTATTATGTGAACGAGAGATGGCTGGGCGGCATGCTGACCAACTTTAAGACCATCCAGTCCCGTATCGCCAGACTGAAGGCCATTGAGGTCATGTCCGAGGACGGAACCTTTGATGTCCTGCCTAAGAAGGAAGTAATCCAGATCAGGAAAGAGTGGGAGAAGCTGGAGAAGAACCTGGGCGGCATCAAGGAGATGAAGAAGCTTCCCGACGCTATCTTTGTCGTTGACCCGAAGAAGGAGAGAATCTGCGTTCAGGAGGCGCATGCTCTGGGCATCACCCTGATCGGCATCTGCGATACCAACTGCGATCCGGAGGAGCTGGATTATGTGATCCCCGGCAACGACGACGCGATCCGTGCCGTGAAGCTGATCGTTTCCAAGATGGCTGACGCCGTGGTGGAGGCGAACCAGGGCGAGGCTACAGACGCTTATGACGCGGCTGCGGAAGAAGAAGCATACGCGGATACCCAGGCAGAAGAGTAATCAAATGGTCGATTGAATGGAGGAAGAAGAACATGGCAGTAACAGCGGCAATGGTAAAAGAGTTGAGAGAGATGACCGGCGCGGGCATGATGGACTGTAAGAAGGCCCTGACCGCTACCGACGGCGACATGGATAAAGCAGTAGAGTTTCTGAGAGAGAAAGGCCTGGCCGGAATTGACAAGAAGGCCAACCGTATCGCGGCTGAGGGTGTGGTGACCACCGCTCTGACCGATGACGGCAGGAAGGCAGTTGTTGTGGAAGTAAACGCGGAGACGGATTTCGTGGCGAAGAACGAGAAGTTCCTGACTTACGCCGCGGACGTGGCGGCTCAGGCCCTGGCCTCCGACGCTGCCGACGTAGATGCCTTTATGGCTGAGCCCTGGGCGAAGGATCCGTCCATGACGGTCCGTGACGCTCTGGCGACCGAGATTTCCATCATCGGTGAGAAGCTGGATATCCGCCGCTTCCAGAGGATTGAGGAGCCGGCAGGCATAATCGTGTCCTATATCCATGGCGGCGGCAAGATCGGCGTTCTGGTTGATGTGGAGACTGATGTGGTGAATGACGCCGTGAAGGAGATGGGCAAGAACATTGCCATGCAGGCTGCGGCTCTTAAGCCCATGTACACCGACAGAAGCGCTGTGAGCGAGGAGTTCATCGAGCATGAGAAGCAGATCCTGATGGCTCAGATCCAGAACGATCCGAAGGAAGCTTCCAAGCC
>CANQSK010000044.1 GCA_947626475.1 uncultured Lachnospiraceae bacterium | reverse complement strand
AGATTGGCAAGCCCTGTGGTCACTAAAAACAACGGCAGACAAAGAGACGCGGCAGCCACCTGGTTGGGGTCGCCAACCTGCCCGACGAAAAATGTGTCTGCCATATTGTAGATGACGGTAATCATCTGGCTGATCACTGTAGGAACCACCAGCGCCAGAACCGCCTGCGTGACCGGTATTTTTTCAAATAGCTCTGTCTTATCTGTCTTCATTTTCGTGCCTCTTTTTCTGAATTTTCCAGTAATAAAATAAATCCCCGAACCGCCATCTGGTAGCTGTCCCCAACGTCAACCGGAAATTGCCGGAAGCAGCCGGCTTCCTCCTGAGAGATAAAGCCGTGCATGATGCTGCGAAAGACCCTCTGTAGGTGCATCATCTGCTCCCCGGTCAGGCGGTAACCGCTCATCGCGCTCATGATAGGTTCCACAATGTCAAAGCCGGCCCTGTGGATCGCGTCATTCTTCACCATAGGCAGAGACAGAATAACTTTATAAAGCTCCGGCCGTTCTTTGCCGAAGCGGTAATAGGCGTCTGCCAGAGCTTTCACTGCTTCCGCCCGCTGTTTTCCGGCAATGGCGCCGAGTTGCACCTTTTTTAACTCCGAGATAACGTAGTACCCGATCTCCGTGTAAAGCTCGTCCATATTTCGGATATGGTTATAGAGAGAAGCCGCTTTTATGTGGAGTCTGCCTGCCAGCTCCCGCAGGGAAAAGTTGTGCAGCCCCTCCGATTCGATCATCTCTATTGCGGCCTGAATAACGTCTGCGCGGGTTAAACCTTGTCGAGCCATAATTTCCTCCCTGATAAACTAACGGCGTTAGTATATTGTACACTAACACTGTTAGTTTGTCAAGAGAAAGGTATTCACGAACACTTGAATAAGTCACGTTTTAGTGATATATTATTAACAGTTTAGGAGGTGCAGACATGGCCGTCAGCTATAAAAAACTATTTCATTTGATGATTGAGAAAAATATTTCAAATACAAGCTTGGAAAAACAGGCAGGTTTTTCTGCGAATATTATAACGAGAATGAAGCGGGGGCAGTATATCTCTTTGCAGAGTGTTGAGAGTATTTGCCATGCTTTGAATTGCCGCGTAGAGGACATTTTAGAATTCACAGAAGAACAATAGGCGGTGGTTTTGCTTTGAAAGATAAGTGGTATTGAAATTCTAAGGAGCAGCAAAAATACTCCACCGTGCGGAGCGAATTGAAAGGATGTTTTTATGGATGAAATGATAAAAAAAGAGAATTTGCCGGATAATTCCCAGTCAGAAAATGCCTATCTCTCTATCCGAGGACATGTGATTGATGCGCAGCGTCAGGTCTATTCTGCCGTCAATGCTGCGATGGTAACCGCGTATTGGAATATCGGCAAAATAATCTATGAAGTTTGCGGGGAGAACGAACGCGCGGCATATGGAAAGCAAATATTGAATGATATTTCTGATCGTCTTACAGTTGAATTTGGAAAAGGATTTACGGTCAGAAACTTACGTGCCATGCGGCAGTTTTATCTTGCTTTTCCAATTTGGCACACAGTGTGTGCCGAATTGAGCTGGTCGCATTATCGGCTCTTGATGCGGGTAGCGAATGAAAAAGAGCGAATGTTTTACACGCAGGAAGCGGTAAAATCCGGTTGGAGTGTGAGGCAGCTTGAACGGCAGATCAATACCATGTTTTATCAGCGCATCCTTGCAAGCAGAGATAAAGAAAGTGTGGCCGCTGAGATTCAGACTACAGAGCCGAAGCCGGAGTATGAGCGGATTATCAAAGATCCATACGTATTGGAATTTCTCAACCTTCCGGCAAATGAGCATTATTACGAGTCCACTCTGGAACAGGCACTCATCGATCATTTGCAGAAATTCCTGCTGGAACTGGGACGAGGTTTTTCTTTTGTCGCCCGGCAGAAGCATTTCAATATAGACGGCAGACATTTTTATATCGATCTTGTCTTTTACAATTATATACTGAAATGCTTTGTGCTGATTGATCTGAAAACAGGTGACCTGACACATCAGGATATCGGTCAGATGCAGATGTATGTCAATTATTATACAAGATATATGATGAACGAAGGTGATAATCCTCCGGCAGGCATTCTTCTGTGCGCTCAAAAAAGCAATACTCTGATGCAGTTGACTCTGCCGGAAAACAACACACAGATTTATGCGGCCAAGTATATGCCCTATATGCCAACCGCGGAAGAATTGAAACGGGAATTGAATCTCGATGAATTTGAAAAGCTGGAGGATACAAACGATGGAGAGGCTTAAAATGCACACTGGTTGAAGCAGCAAATGTCTACAACGGAGAGATAGCAGAGTATTGACGCATGGATTTTTGAGCAATGTAAAAGACGGCTCCCCACCGAGGATCTGCTCGGCATTGGAGAGTCGTCTTTATGTGTTTATACCCTTATTTCCGTTCCGTCCTTGAAGGTGAACCGCACATCCTCTTTGGAGTAGACCGTCACGAAATCCAACAGCGCACACCAGAGGGATGGCTCGAACCGCTCCACCAGGGCGTTCTGCGCCTGAAACCGTCAGCCGACAGTTGATAAGTTCAATTAGTTCCTTGTCACTGTCAAGCCAAGGCTCCCGGCGATTTTTGACCTCAATAATGTATATAAATATTGACATTATACCATATACTGTCTATAATTAAAGACGTAAGGTGGTAATCAATATGGGAAGAAAAGCGGTAGTCATATTACCAGGTACGGCGGAGATACTAAGCAGGATGGGAGACCAGATCAGGCTTGCCCGGCTGCGCCGGAATCTGTCCGTGGAACTGGTGGCGGAACGGGCAGATATTAGCAGGGCGACGCTCTGGAAGGTTGAGAAGGGTGATCCATCCGTCGCAATCGGAATCTATGCGGCGGTTCTGCATGCTCTGAACAATATGGATACAGATCTTCTGCTTGTGGCGAAGGACGACGTCATGGGAAGGACTATGCAGGATCTGGAACTGTCGGTTCGGAAGCGGGCGAGGAAGGAGAAATAATATGCCGCAGGTCTATGTATATGAGGAATTCAGTACTGGAACTCCTATGCTTATGGGAGTTCTCTATTCAGATGTACTGAGAGGCCGGGAGCGCGTTTCCTTTGAGTTTGACAGAGGATGGCTTAGGCAGAGCGGAATGAAATATTATATCGATCCCGATCTCGGATTATTCCCAGGCAGACAGTATCTGGCTGGGAAGGATATGTTCGGCCTGTTTGCCGACGCTTCGCCGGACCGGTGGGGCAGGACGCTGATGGACCGCAGGGAACGTTTCGCGGCGGACCGCGAAGGGAGAAAGCCGCGGAAGCTGAACGACAGCGATTATCTTCTGGGCGTATATGACGAGACCAGAATGGGAGCGCTCCGTTTCCGGAAGGATCCGGGCGGAGCATTCGTTTCTGACGATCAGGAAATGGCGGTTCCGCCGTGGGTTACGCTTCGCACGCTGGAGGAAGCGGCCCGGAATTTTGAAAATGAAGAAACTACGATGCAGGAGAAATGGCTGAATCAGCTGATCCGGCCAGGCTCTTCCCTTGGCGGGGCGAGGCCGAAGGCGACCGTAAGAAGTCCGGAGGGCACTCTGTGGATCGCCAAGTTTCCCTCCCGCAAGGATGACTATGATGTAGGAGCCTGGGAGAAGACGGCGTATGATCTCGCGTTGCTTTGTGGGCTGAATGTATCGGAAGCAAAGCTGGAGAAATTCTCCAGGCATGGAAGTACATTTCTTGTCCGGCGGTTTGACCGGGAAGGTGCGAGGCGGATTCATTTTGCGTCGGCAATGACCATGCTGGGGAAGACAGATGGAACGTCGGCCTCTGATGTAGCAGGCTATCTGGACATCGCGTCTTTTTTGAAATCCTACGGCGCCCGGCCGAAAGAAGATTTGGCTGAACTATGGAAACGGATCGTGTTCAATATGGCGATATCTAATACCGACGACCATTTGCGGAACCATGGTTTTCTGCTGACGAAGGAGGGCTGGCGACTGGCGCCGCTTTATGACATCAATCCGGTGCCGTATGGAGACACGCTGTCTCTTATGGTGGACGAGACCAGCAATGAGATATCGGTTCCGGCCGCAATCAGCGCCGCCCCCCATTACGGGATCGCCAAAAAGGACGCGGAGATGATGGCCGGGAAGATATGCCGGACTGTCGGAGAGCAGTGGGAGAAGGCGGCCGCAGCCAACGGATTGTCGCGGGAGGCGTGTAATTATATGAAGCCGGCGTTTTTTGGCTGCATTTGAAAGGCATCATAAATGTGACAATGGACGGAGACGGCTCCATCTGCCGTTTACGATTACTTAAAAGTCAGCTTCGATTACCTAAATTTTATTCATGGAATTGAAGGCGTATGGTATAATCTTGTCAGAGATTATATCTGCGTAAGGTATCGCCTGTATGAACAGAAGGAGGTTTCAGAATGAAAAGATATCTTAATTGGAAACGCTTTGCCGGGCTTTTTCTGGCGTTTGCGCTGATGGCGACAGGCTGCGGGGCAGGTTCCAAAGGTTCATCCGCCGATGGACAGAGTGCCTCGGAGACTGATATCCGGGAGACGTCAGCCGCGGCTGCGCAGGAGGATTCGTCTGCTGCCGGTCAGGGGAATCTGCCCGCCGATGCCACGAACGGCCTGCCTGCCGTGGGTGATCAGATGCACGGTTTTACAGTAGCGGCAATCCACCCCTACGAATCCATGAACTCCCAGGTTGTGGAGTTTACTCACGATAAGACCGGAGCTACCCTTCTCTGGGTAGCCAACGACTCTGTCGACCGTTCTTTTATCGTGGCTTTCCGTACTTACACGACAGACGACAAGGGCGTTCCCCATGTGTTCGAACACGCTACCTTATCGGGAAGTGAAAAATATCCCAATCCGGGTCAGACTATGGCGGCGATGTATGGTACTTATAATACTTATATAAACGCAGCTACCTACAATACCTTTACCTGCTATCCCAGTTCATCCCTTTCTGAGGAACAGCTGCTGAAGTTCGTGGACTTCTATATGGACGGCGTTTATCATCCCCTGGTGGTAAACGATGAACGGCTGATGCAGCGTGAAGCTTATCGCTATGATCTGCCTTCCGCGGATGAGGAAATCACGCTGCAGGGCACGGTCTACTCCGAAATGCTCGGCATGCTGACGCAGGAAGTCTCCGCTGAGGATGAGGCCCTCCGCCTGACCTTTCCGGGCAGTGTTGTGGGCAATGAGCCCGGCGGCGTGCCCGGCGTTATTGAGACGATGACGATTGAGGACCTTGCGGATTTCCATGATACTTATTATCATCCCTCAAATTCGCTGATGGTTCTCTATGGCGATCTGGATGTGGAACCTTTCCTGGAGCTGATCGACGAAGAGTATCTGAGTGAATTTGACCGCAAGGAGATCGATCTGTCCGATTCCGGCTATACACCGATTTCCGGTTACGTGGAAAAGAGCGTTACCTTCCCCGCGAGCGAAAACGACGCGGTTGAGACTTATATGTTCTATACGATTCCGCTGACCGGCATGGATGCGGTAGAGTTCAATCAGCTGTCCTTTGCGGCGAAAACTATGATGGAGAATGGCCAGCCATTTGACAAACTGGTGAAGCAGCGCCTGCCTGGAGTGTCTGTATCGCAGTCACTTTATATATTGGGTCCAAGTCCAAGCCTGATGTTTGAAGTGTTGGGCGCAGGCGCGGATCAGAAAGATGAAGTACGCTCTGTGATTCAGGAAGGAATCAAAGCGACTGTCGAGCAGGGACTTGATCCTGAACTTTTGGCTGCGTCCGTACTTTCCCAGCGAATGGATCAGGCGATGCTCGCGGATAACACAACAGCCGAGGGGGCCGCCGAAAATATTGTCGTTTATTGGGGGATAAAGGGCGATCCGCTGGAGTTTTTGAACGAGGACACCTTTAATCAAAACCTGCAGAAATATCTGGATGAAGGCGTTTACGACTCTATTTTGAAAAAATATCTTCTGGATCCTGACGCCTCCACTCTGCTGGTTTCCACCAGCGAACCCGGCCTTAAGGAAAAGCAGTCCGAGGAACTGGCTCAAAAACTGGCTGATATGAAGGCTGCCATGAGTGAAGAAGAGATCGCGGAGCTGGTCGCCCAGCATGATGAGCTGGAGCGCTGGAGCGCGGAGAATGAAGCCACTTTGTCTGTTGCGCCGTTACAGGCTGTGGATGTGGCTTCGCTTCCGGAAGAGGTTGTCGAGTATACGGCCAAAGAGGAAGATCTGGATGGATTGCGTGTGGTGTCCTCCGAAGTGGACAGCGACCTGACGCAGATTGAAATCTATCTGGACGCTTCCGGTATCCCGGCAGATCAGCTGGATGATTCAGCGGTGGCCATGGCCCTGCTGGGAATGCTGTCTACCGAGAATTATGACGCGACGGCGATAGGAAGCAAGACAGCCTCCACTGTAGGCGGTATAAGAACATATCTGACAACCATCCGGCAGGAGGACTGGAGTTACGCGCCCTGCGCAAGGATCTCATTCCGCTGTTTCCCGGAGGATCTGGAAGAGGCTTTCGGCCTGGTAGAAGAGCAGCTGCTGCGCACCAAATTTGATCCTGCGGAAATCAGGGATCTTTGCTCCTCTATGGCTGCTGAAAAGGAAAACAATCTGGATCCCTATAACTATGCGTTATTTCTTGCTTATGCCGCTTTTTCCGAGCCGTTTGCCTATGACTCGTACGCAAATTACAAGGGGTTGATCCAGGAAATGAAGCGCGTTTCGGAAATGAGCGATGAGGAACTTGCTCAGTTTGCGGAAGGCATGAAGGAAATGACAGCTCTCCTGTGCAGTAAAAACGGCATGATCTTGACTGTGGCCGGCAGTAAGGATAACATTTCCGCCGTTACGGAGCAGGCGCAGAACCTTCGCGGGCTGTTCAGCGATACGCAGCCGGAAGCGGCGGACTACAGCAAGATCCTGAGCCAGCCCAGGAATTTCGCCGCCACCTACGGAAGCAACGCCATGTACAACGCCGTTTCCGTACCCTTTAAGGAGTTGGGCATAGAGTACAGCGGCAAAATAGACGCTTTTGTTTCCGTCGTGAGAAGCAAGGTGCTGACGCCCGTAATGCGCGACACTTACAGCGTCTACACGCCCATATTCAGCGTAAACCGTGATATGGCAACTTTAGTCGCCTATCGCGATCCGCGTCTGCGGGAGACCTTTACCGAGGTGCTGCCGTCGCTGGCTGATTCTATCCGCAATCTGAATATTACCCAGGAAGAGCTGGACGGTTATATCACGAATGCTTACAGCGATCTCGCCTATCCTATGGGACCCTTTACGGGCGCGGCGACCGCCATTGATGATATACTGACAAACAAGAACAGCTTCGAGCGCAGCCTTACCGAGATGAAAGAACTGAAGCAGATGACGCCGGAGGACATAGCTGCCTATGCGGATATTTTTGACAAATTCGTATCTGACGGCGCGCGTGTCAGCGTGGGAAACCCACAGCTTATCGCGAAAGCGGAAGACCTGTTTGATGAAGTGGATACCTGGCTGACGGATTAATCTATTCTTTATCCATTAAAAAATAATCAGCCTTCGGCAGTCATCCTCTCGCCATCCGAGTACGCGAGGCTATCAGAGATTGAAGAAAATTATATGCTTCTGATGGAAGCTTCCAAAAGGCTCTCCGCGAGAGAAAATAACCAGGTGTATCGTGAAGCGTCCGGAAGGCGTATCCGTCATGATCTGTAATATCCAGGCAGCTTGTGATTAAAGAAAGAACCGTTGTGGGCCCGGCAAAATAGCCGGGCCTCTTTCAAGGGTTGGACTCACAGGCCGCGCCCAAGCCGCGCCTTTATGCGCTCCAGCCGTTTCCGGCGTTTCTCCTTCAGAGCCAGACGTTCGCCCAGGTCGCGCCCGCCGACGCCGTATACCAGATACAGGATGAGGCCGGACACCAGCATGATGAACACGGTGGAGGCGCAGCGCCGTCCGGAAGCGTTCACATTGTAGCCGTACAGCCCTTCCTCGTCGCACATGCTCTGGATGACCATGGCGTAGGAGGTTCCGTAGGAGCTGGCGAAGGTGGCCGACATATCATATTCGGTGAACAGCGCGTTGAAATTCAGGGCAAATACGGCCAGCACGCTGGGCAGGATGATAGGCAGTTTTACCTGAAGGAAAGTTCTCAGGCCGCTGGATCCCAGATTTCTGGCCGCGTCCTCCAGTTCCTCGTCGATGGCGTAGAAAGCCGCCTTGATCATGCGCAGGGAGAAGGGCAGCTTTACTACCGTATAAGCCAGAATGATCAGAAGCCGCACCCGTTCCCCGTAGTACAGGTTGTTGAAGCCTACGTACCAGATGCTTTCGCTGTTGAAGTAGGTGCGGTAGGAGTAACAGATCAGAATGGTAGGCAGCAGCCATGGGAACAGCATGCAGTATTCCATGACAAGTCCCTTCAGGTTTTTGCGGTTCCTGAAAATGTAGTTGCAGGCGATGACTACGATCAGGCAGGCCAGAAACGCCGCGATGGCGGAGAGGAAGAAGCTCATCCGGATGCCGCCCAGGGTGGCCTCATTGGAAAACAGGCCTGATATGGAGCCCTTCCGCAGCCGGTAGGAGCCGCGGGAGGTCAGGTACTCGTAGTCCTCCGTCCCGAAGAAATTGATAAGAGTCCAGCTGCCGGGATCCAGGCGTTTCATGCGGATGGCCCCATAGGTCTGGAAGGAGAACACCACGATCATCACCACCGGCGTCATGTAGATAACAAACAGAACGTAGGCGTACAGATGGGCCAGCGCATTGGCAATGGGATTGGTGATCTTCTGTTTCTGCAGTCTTGCCTTGGTCTTGGATACTGACAGATAATGACCCTTCCGCTCATAGGAGGACAGCACCGTCAGCAGCAGGATCGTAAATACGGCCAGGATGATGGACAAAAGAGCCGCCCTGGCCTGGGGAAACGCTTCGTCGGCCGCCGATGAGCCGGCCAGGCGGACGATCTCCGGATTGATGGAGTCATAGCCCAGAAGCGTCGGGGCCGACATGGCGCACAGGCCTGTGATGAAGGTCATGACCGTCAGTGAGAACATGGTAGGAAGCAGCGTGGGAAATACTACCCTGCGCAGAACCGTAAAAGGTTTCGCTCCCATATTGCGGGCCGCCTCCACTGTGTTGTAGTCGATGCCGCGGATGGCGTTGCGCAGAAACAGCATGTGGTTGCTGGTACATGCGAAGGTCATGGTGAACAGCACCGCGTTGAATCCGGAGAACCAGTTGGGATTCATGCCGGGGAAAGCGTTTACTAAAGCGGTGGTCAGGATGCCATTGCGGTCATAAAGGAACAGGTAGCCGGTCACCAGGGCCACACCGCTGTAGATCAGCGTCGTCATGTAGCCCAGGCGCAGGATCCTGGCGCCCCTGATATCAAAATATTCCGTCAGAAGTACGGCTGACACGCCCACTACGTTGACGGTGACGATTAGAAACAGAGCCAGCTTCAGGGAGTTCCACACATACCGTTTCATGTTTCCGGCGAAAAAGAAACGGATTACCGCCCACGGGTCGATCTGCCCCGACGCGTTTTTCGTCGTAAAGATGCTGGTCAGCGTGTTCAGGCAGGGGAGAACCATAAAACCGAAGAACAGATAGGCAAAGGACAGGATCCCTATGAGTTTTACGAGAGCCGCGGGGCGCAGCCAGCCGAGTCGTTTGCCGGTGCATGCGTTTCCTGCGCCATGTCCTCCGGTTCCTACGTATCCTGTACCGTGTCCTTTGGATTGTTCATACTTTCCTCTCGGAGCGTTCATGAGGGCACCTCCTCTGTCCCCGGCGGATACGCCATGATATCTCCGGGATTGATAACGATGCGCACGTTCTGCCCGGCCGCATAGATATTGACGCCGTCGTTGCGCTCAATAACCTTCATGGTCTGGCAGCCCAGATCAATGTAATATTTGATGTACAGACCGTAGTATTCCATCTTTGCCACTCTGCCCGGCAGTTCCAGATCATTCTGTCCCGGTGTCGTGTTTACGTGGATTCGCTCCAGGCGGATATAGTTGTGAAGCGTCGGATTCACACTTGCCCCATTTTCTTTCAATGCGTGAACGACCGGTTCGGACAGGTGGTTGATGTCGCCAATAAAATTGCAGACAAACTCCGTGGCTGAATGGTTATATACTTCGTTGGGTGTTCCGATCTGCTCGATGCGTCCCTTGTTGAACACGGCGATGCGGTCGGAGAGGGTCAGGGCCTCCTCCTGGTCGTGGGTCACGTAGATCGTTGTGATGCCGAAGTCCTCCTGCATCTTCTTCAGCTCATTGCGGAGCTGGACGCGCAGTTTGGCGTCCAGATTGCTCAGAGGTTCGTCCATACAGATGATGGACGGGTTCGTCACCAGCGCCCTGGCGATGGCGACGCGCTGCTGCTGGCCGCCCGAAAGCTGGGATACGGCCTTTTTCAGCTGTTCTTCGCTTAGGTCCACTTTGCGGGCGATCTCCCTTACCTTTTCGTCTACCTGGGCTTTTTTCATCCTCTTTACACGGAGACCGAAGGCAATATTGTCATAGACCGTCATGGTGGGGAACAGGGCATAGCTCTGGAACACGATTCCGATATTGCGCTCCTCAATGGGCACATGGGTAATGTCCCGGCCTGCCGCCACAACGGATCCTGAAACCGGTTCGATAAAACCGGTCAGGGTCCGCAGCGTTGTGGTCTTGCCGCAGCCGGAGGGTCCCAGAAAGGTAAAAAACTCCCCCTCTTTTACATGGACGCTGATATTGTGCAGAGCGGTAAAATCGTCAAATTTGACGGTGATATTATTCAATCGTATCATAGCTGGCCCCCCCGGTATGGACAAAAACTATTTATTCTTCCGCGGACTGTGTCAGTGTCGCCCAGTCCAGATTGTCCCAATCAGGCTCTGCCGCCGCGGAGCCTTCGTCAGCCCAGTAGAATCCCAGGTTCGTCATAATGTTGGTCCACTCGCTGGAGTGTTCCGCCACATACTCGGCATAGGTCATGTCGGTGCCTTCTACCTGAGTCAGCGCGAAATTCTTCAGAGTGTAGATTGACGGAACGCCGTCAGGATAAAGGATGGCTGCCGCCGCCTCATTGCAGGGATAGGAGTCAAATTCCTCTCCCCACGCCGCCTGCACTTCCGCGGAACCAAACCACTCGGCAAAGGCCTTGACAGCTTCGGTTTCGGCTTCGGAGCGTCCCGCTTTATCCAGGATGCCGATGTACTCGGCGATATAGTAGGTTCCGTCTTCGATATCTACAAGCGCCCAGTTCTCAGGTTCCAGAGCGCCTGACAGCGGATGCTCGGAGCTTTCTGCGGCCGCGTCAATGCTGCCGTACAGGGAAGATGAATAGAAGGTGGATACCTGGACGTCGCCGCGGTTTAATGGGTCAAATCCATAGGAATCGCCGGTAAAGGTACCGTTGGCGCAGTAGGCCCACAACGCCTTCCAGCCGTCGATGGAAATGCCTCCCGCCGGAGAATCTGGATCGGTGAAGGGGTACAGCATGGAGTTATTGATGTTGGCGTTGGTGGTGCCGCCCACCTTGCCCTGGCGGTACCAGGTGTAGCCGCAGTCAACGATATCGGCCCAGTGCTTGAAATGAAGCTCCTCGCCCTTGGTGCCCAGGTCGTCGTTGCGGTACAGCATCAGGATGTTCTGAATGACCAGGCCGTAGGCCTTGCCGGGATATACGTATTCACCGACGTCACCGGCCCAGCTGGGAGTCCAGTCCAGCAGGGACAGGTTTTCATAGGTTCCGTTTACCAGCTGGCCCCACCGTGTTTCGTTCAGGCCGAAGATCAGGTCGCCGTCTTTGTTCTCATTGGCTGCCTGGATGGCCGCTGTATCGCCGGAGATAACGCTGTTGTCATCAATGGAAATGGTAAAGCCGGCGTCTTTGGCCTCGTTGATCAGCCATGTGGTACGTTCTGTGGAGTTGGAATTGGAATAGATCCGGATAGTATAATCGGAATAATCCGCTTCCTCGCCGGCGGCTTCCGCTGCGCTGCCGGCAGGTTCAGTCTCCTTGGCTGCCTGCGTTTCCTGATTCCCGCCTGCCGCCGTGGTTGACTGGGCGCTGCCACCGCTGCCGCAGGCAGCCAGGGACAGGACCATAGCGAGTGATAACAGAACTGCTGAGATTCTCTTCATAATGTGCCTCCTTTTTCAGATGAGTTTTATCCGGCGGCCGAAGCCGCCCCTGCCTCTTTATTATACAGGATTCCGGCTGTTTTTTGGAACGGGGTAAAATTGCGATTATTCGTTAAATCCTGCCGTTTTATGGATATTTTGCCGTAAGATTCTGCTCTCGGGCGAAAAATTCTGTACAATTATGACATGTCTTGGATTTTTCTTGCTCAATTTGGGATCGTCAGTTAAAATAGAAATCAGAAGGGGGGAGCGTATATGCGCCGGAGTTTTCAGATTGCCGTTTTACTCTGCGTTATTTTGCTGGGACTTTCACTGTCGGCATCCGGCTGCGCCGGTGGCGGAGAGTTTTCCGTCCGCGGTCCGGAGGAGGACAGCCGTCTTACAGTCTGTACCCCTCTCCCGGAAGAGATCTGGGTTCCTGTCATCGAGGAGTTTGAGAACCGCACAGGTATCTGGGTTCAGGTGGAAACAGGAAGCAGCCCGGAGCTTCTGGGGCAGATCGCCGCAGAAGGCGGGTCATTCTGCGATCTTGTGCTGGGCGTCAGCGGGGAAAATCTGGAAGCCTGCGGCAGCCTTTTTCTTCCCTGTGAAAGCGGTTTTTCTTCCCGCATTCAGCCGGATTACCGGGTGCCGGACGGGCTGTGGACGCCGTTTTCGGTTCTTCCGGTAGTTCTGATCTATAATTCCCATCTGGTGCGTGACAATCCTCCCGCCGGCTGGGACGCGCTGCTTAACAGCGCCTGGCGCGGCCGCATCGCCTTTGCCGATCCGGCCGCGGACGGCGCGTCCTTCGCTGCTTTGTCCGCCCTGAGGCAGCTGTTTTCCGGTGAAGAAGGCGCCGGCGGAGAGGATGCCGCGCTGCGGGCTTTCGCTGCCAATTTGGGCGGAAGGCAGTTCACCCTCTCTTCCGATGTCATCGCGGAGGTATCCAGCGGAAATTGTTATATCGGCGTGACAACGGAGGACGCGTCCCTGCGGAATATGTCCGAGGGCGGCAACATCGCTGTCGTATACCCGCGGGAGGGCGCCGCCGAGTTCTGCGACGGCATGGCTGTCGTATCCGGCTGCGCTCATGAGGACAATGCCAGGCAGTTCCTTGACTTTGTTCTGAGCGATGATGTCCAGCGTTTCCTGGAGGAGGTCTGCGCCCGCCGTTCCGTACTCTCCGGCCTGGCCGGAGAGAAGCAGGAGAAGGAGGCGGACTCATGAAGGCGTGGCTGCGAAGTTCTTTCCGAAGACGTATTTTTATTACGGTGCTTCTGGTGACGATGGTACCGGTCCTGTTCAGTGCGCTGATGATGCAGGTGCAGATCCGCCGCAGTGAAAGCGCTCTGGCCCGTCAGGCGAAGGGGCAGCTGGCGCAGATGGAGGAAGCATTTGATCAGCTTTGCCAATCCTATATACGGCTGTCTGATACGCTGTGTGCCAGTACCGCCGTTCGCAGTCCGCTGCGCGCGGGCAACGGCCGTTCCCGCGTCCTGTACCAGATCCTTTTCCGGGAGACGGACGCGTTCCGGGACTGCGCCGTTTTCAGCTTCTTTGACCGGGAGGGGCAATGTCTTTATACGACCGGGGAGGCGCCGCCTGCCGTCACCCTCCGGCCGGACTGGGGCGTCTTATATGCCGCGGGCCAGTCGGACGGGCTGGTGTTTCAGAGAGGCGGAGAGACAGGGGAAACGGTGTTTCAGCGGGGAGGCGAGGCAGCCGCGCTCTGGGCGGCCCGGGCCGTACGCAGTTATGACAGGAGGATACTGGGGTATCTGGTGATCACCATGACGAGAAGTGATTTTGACCGGTTTTTCGGCGGTATGTACCAGGCCTCCGGCAATATCATCCTTCTGGACAGAACGTGGCGGGCCGTCTATCATTCCCGGCCTTCCCAGGAAGCGGTATCCGTGGCCGCGCTGCGCCGCCAGCTGCTGGACGGGGAGCCCCTGGCCGGCGACAGCGGAGAGTACAATTTCTATGCGGCCCGGCAGGAGCTGACCGGCTTTTCTCTGATTCTGGAGCAGCCCCGCGTCTTCACTGCCACAGTCGTCCGCGCCGTTTATCAGACCAGCCTGCTGATGAGCGGCCTGTGCGTCCTGCTGTGCCTGTGGTGTTCCTGGAGACTGAGCCGCCGCCTTGCCAGACCGGTCCATGAACTGGATGAGGCAATGGGAGAAGTGGAAAAAGGAAATCTGGATGTGCAGCTTCCGGAAGGCCGGGAGGACGAGCTGGGGCGCCTGGCCGGCAGCTTTAATAAGATGGTACGGGAATACCGGCTGAATCTGGAGCGCTCCGTAGGCCGTGAGCGGGAAATGAACGAGGTTCGGATCCGTATGCTGCAGGCTCAGCTGAATCCCCATTTTCTGTATAATACCCTGGATTCCATGAAATGGCTGGGCGTGACCCATCAGGTTCCCCAGGTGGCGGCTCTTGCCGCCGACCTTGCCACGATCCTGCGGGCAGGGATATCCGGCGGCGAATTCATTACCCTGGAGCAGGAACTGGAGCTTCTGGACCGCTATGTGGATATCCAGTCCCTCCGCTTTGAGGACCGGTTCACCTGTGAGATTGACGTTGGGGAACGATTTCTCGGCTGTCTTGTTCCCAGGCTGCTTCTGCAGCCTCTGGTGGAAAACGCTATTATCCACGGCGTAGCCGATAAGGACGACGGGTATATCAAGGTGTGGGCCGAGGAAGACGAGGGCGCTCTTCTTCTGTCTGTATCGGACAATGGCTGCGGCATCCCGCCGGATATTCTGGACAGGTTAAACAGCGGTGAGAAAATTCCCGGCAGCCACTTGGGGCTGTTTAACGTCAGTACGATCCTGCGGCTGCATTTCGGGGAAGAATACGGACTGTCCGCAGGCTCGGAGGCCGGCCGCGGCAGCCGCGTAAGCCTGCGGCTTCCGATCCTGCGCGGTTAAAAAAGGAGGCGTGTCATGCTGAAGGTTCTGGTGGTTGATGATGAGACGGTAGTCCGCAGAGGGATTGTGCTGGGGGTAGACTGGGCCTCCATGGGATGTGTGGTGGTGGGAGAGGCCGCCAACGGAGAGGAAGGCCTGGACGCGGTGGAGCGCTACAAGCCGAACCTTATTATTACTGACGTGCGGATGCCCCGCATGGACGGAATCGAAATGATGTTTGAGCTGCGCCGCCGCGGCTGCCGCGCCCATGTAATCCTGCTTACCGCTTACAGTGATTTTGAGTACGCCCGCAGCGCCCTGCAGTTTGGCGCGGTTGATTATCTTCTGAAACCCTTCCGCGACCAGGAACTGATGGGGGCCGTGGCGCGGATCCGGCAGAAGGAGGATGAGCAGACTTCCCTGACGCCTCAGGATCTGCTGCCGCTGGTCAAGGGGGACAAGAGCAAATATGTCCTGCAGGCCCTGAATTATATTGCGGAGCATTACGGGGACAACGACATCAGCATTACCCCTATCGCCAGGCATCTGAATGTGAGCGAGAGCCATCTGAGCCACATTTTCAAGAAGGAAACCAGCTATACCATTGTCGGCTATCTGACTCAGTACCGGATGCACCGCGCCATGGAGCTGCTGAGGGATCGCCGCCGCAAGGTATACGAGGTGGCGGAGCTGGTGGGTTACCGGGACGTGGCCTATTTCGGAAGCGCCTTTAAGAAGGCGGTGGGCATGTCGCCGTCGGAATATCAGGATCGGTGCCGGTGAGAGAGCTGCCGCATCTGATGAACCCCTCTCTGCTGAGACTCGATGATCGCGTTCAGAACGGGGATCAGCTCCGGGCACAGCCGGTACTGAAGGGCGTTCTGAGACATGAGAATGGCGCCGTCGTGGTGAGGGATCATTTCATATATAAAATCCCGGTTTACATTGCCGGCGGAGAAAGCGCCGGTCATCTGCCGGAACATGGTCTCCATGATCCGGTTCATCTGATTCTGGTACAGAAACAGCTCCCGGGGATGATTGCTCTGGGAGGAGCAGAGTTTGAGGACCGCCTGCATATTGGAGATGCCGGCGGTCTGTTCCGTGATGATCTGAGACGCGATGGTGCGCAGGGCCTGGTCGCTGCCGTGCCGGAGAAATTCTTCCGCCATGGAGACGGCGGCCTGGTGGTGAGGGATCATCTGAATCATAAAATTGAGGGAAATGCTGTCGGTCAGCGGCGCTTCGGTCATTCCCTTTATCATATCGCGCAGGATGGAGCGGAAATCGGCCTGGTAATTGTCCCGGTGACGGTCTGCGGAATCTGGTTGCTGCGTGTTCATGGATAGCCCCCTTGAAAGGCAGAGTGCTTTGTTCTAAATATATGCGGCCGGGCGGCGGGATTGCCTGGCCTTTGTTGAGAAAAAAATATTGAAAAATGGTGTTGCAAAATACCCCCATGGGGTATATAATACAGGTATCGTTCAGAGAGGAGATGAGGCTGTGAAGGAATCCTGTGACTGCGGGCATAAGACGAAAGAGCGCTCCGAGAAGGAGTACAAAGATCTGCTGAACCGGCTGAGCCGCATAGAGGGCCAGGTTCGGGGAATCAGAGGAATGGTGGAGAAGAACGCCTACTGTACGGATATTCTGGTTCAGGTGGCCGCCGTAAACGCGGCTCTCAACAGCTTTAACAAGGTTCTGCTGGAGAACCATATCCGAAGCTGTGTAGTCCGGGACATCCGGGAAGGAAAGGAAGAGACTCTGGATGAGCTGGTAGAGACCCTCAGAAAGCTGATGAAATAAAACAGATTGAGGAATGGGAGGATTGTCATGGGAAATATTATAATTGTTCTGGTGGTTGCCGCGGCGCTGGTTTTTGCCGTGAGAGGAATGATCCGGCGGGGGAAGAACGGCTGCTGCGGAGGAAGCGTCCCGAAGGTGCCTGAGAAGAAGCTGGAGGGGCCGAAGATCGGCGAGAAGATCGTCACAATTGAGGGAATGCACTGTGAGAACTGCAAAAACAGCGTAGAGCGGCAGATCAACCGGATTGACGGGGCCGCGGCGAAGGTGAATCTGAAAAAGAATCAGGCGGTGGTATCCATGAGCCGTCAGGTTTCGGACGAGGAGCTGATTCAGGCAGTGGAGAGAGCCGATTTTAAGGTGGTAAGCATTACAGCGGGCTGAGTCCTGCTAAGGTGACAACCATTACGGCGGTCTGAGTCCTGTTAAGGCGGCGGGAGTTGCGGAAGGATGCGTTCTGCCGGATTCCGGCGGGATTTTTACAGGGAAAATGTAAGTCAGGAGATGAGACAGATGGAGCAGTATATTGTAACGGGAATGAGCTGCGCTGCGTGCAGCGCCAGAGTGGAGAAGGCCGTTTCCAAAGTGGAGGGCGTTACTTCCTGTTCGGTCAGCCTGCTGACCAACTCCATGGGAGTGGAGGGCACGGCGTCGCCTGAGGCGATCATAAAGGCCGTCCAGGATGCCGGGTACGGGGCCTCCAGACGGATCGGCGGTCATTCATCCGCGGCGTCGCCGGGGGCGACAGGAAGCGCGGCCGGTATGGGGGATGCCCGGTCAGAGGCGGAGGAGATGCTGAAGGACCACGATACGCCGGTTCTGAAAAGAAGGCTTCTGTGTTCCATTGGTTTCCTTGCGGTCCTCATGTATTTTTCCATGGGACATATGATGTGGGGCTGGCCTGTGCCGGCATTTTTTGCGGAAAATCATGTGGCCATGGGACTTCTTCAGATGCTTCTTACCATCGCGGTCATGGTCATTAACCAGAAATTCTTTATAAGCGGCTACAAAAGCCTGTGGCACAGAGCGCCCAATATGGATACGCTGGTAGCCCTGGGCTCCACTGCGGCCTTCGGCTACAGCACCTACGCCCTGTTTGCCATGACCGGCGCTCAGATGAAGATGGATATGGCCGGTGTCATGAGCTATATGGATGAGTTTTATTTTGAATCGGCGGCCATGATCCTGACGCTGATTACTGTAGGAAAGATGCTGGAGGCCAGGTCCAAGGGCAAAACGACTGACGCTCTGAAGAGCCTGATGAGGCTGGCTCCCAGAACGGCCACGGTGGTAAGGGGCGGACATGAGATGGAAGTGTCCGTTGATCAGGTACGGCGGGACGATATTTTTGTGGTGCGTCCCGGTGAAAACATACCGGTGGACGGAATTGTGCTGGAGGGCTCCAGCGCCGTCAACGAATCCGCCCTGACGGGAGAGAGCATTCCCGTGGATAAGGCGGCGGGGGATCAGGTGTCCGCGGCCACAGTGAATCAGTCGGGATTTCTCCGGTGCCGGGCTACCCGGGTAGGGGAAGATACCACCCTGTCCCAGATCATCCAGATGGTCAGCGACGCGGCGGCGACGAAAGCGCCCATCGCCAAGGTGGCGGACAAAGTATCCGGCGTGTTTGTGCCGGCTGTGATCACCATTGCGGCAGTGACGATTCTGATCTGGCTCCTGGCGGGAAAGAGCGTGGGCTTTGCCCTGGCTATGGGAATCTCCGTGCTGGTCATCAGCTGTCCCTGCGCTCTGGGTCTTGCCACGCCGGTGGCCATCATGGTGGGCAACGGCATGGGCGCCCGCCACGGGGTCCTGTTTAAGACCGCGGCTTCTCTGGAAGCGGCCGGCAGGGCAGAGATCGTGGCCCTGGATAAGACGGGCACCATCACGAAGGGGGAACCGAAAGTGACGGATGTTCTCCCGGCGGAGGGGATATCTGAGACGGAGCTTCTGCGTCTTGCCGCGTCTCTCGAGAAAAAGAGCGAGCATCCTCTGGCCAGGGCGGTTCTCGCCATGGCGGGGGAGCGGAATCTGGTTCTTGGGGAAGCAGATGATTTTCAGGCGCTTCCGGGCAACGGCCTGACGGCGGTTCTGGACGGAGCCAGGCTTTGCGGCGGCAATCTGAAATTTATTGAAAAACAGCTGTCCGGCGGCAGCGGCGAAGGACGCCGGGACGATTTGAACACCGTAAGGCAGCAGGCAGAGCGGCTGGCGGAGGAAGGCAAAACGCCTCTGTATTTCAGCCGGGACGGTGAACTGGCCGGAATCATTGCCGTGGCAGATGTGATAAAGGAAGACAGCCCCAGGGCAGTGGAGGAGCTTCGGAACATGGGAATCCGCGTAGTCATGCTGACCGGGGACAACCAGAAGACGGCTGACGCCATCGGCCGTCAGGCGGGAGTGGACCAGGTGATCGCGGGAGTGCTGCCTGACGGCAAGGAAGCGGTTATCCGGAAGCTGAAGAGTCAGGGCAAGGTGGCCATGGTAGGCGACGGGATCAACGACGCGCCTGCCCTTACCAGGGCCGATATCGGAATCGCCATAGGCGCGGGGACAGACGTCGCCATCGACGCGGCCGACGTGGTTCTGATGAAAAGCCGCCTAAGCGATGTTCCCGCCGCTATCCGCCTGAGCCGGGCCACCCTGCGCAACATCCACGAGAATCTGTTCTGGGCTTTCTTTTACAATGTAATAGGGATTCCGCTGGCGGCCGGATTGTGGTATCCGCTTTTCGGACTGAAGCTGAATCCCATGTTCGGAGCGGCGGCCATGAGCCTGTCCAGCTTCTGTGTAGTGACCAACGCCCTGCGTCTGAACCTGTTTGACATGAACAGCGCGGCGAAGGATAAAAAAATCAAGCATAAAAAGCAAGTTAATAAGGAGGAAACAGTTATGACAAAGACAATGAAGATCGAAGGAATGATGTGCGGACACTGCGAGGCCAGAGTGAAGAAGGCTCTGGAGGCTCTGTCTTCTGTGAGCGAGGCGGCTGTCAGCCACGAGAACGGAACGGCGGTGGTGACCCTCAGCGCGCCGGTAGAGGACGCGGTGCTGAAGGAGGCTGTGGAAGCTCAGGATTATAAGGTAGTGTCGATCCAGTAACCTGTCGGAAACGGCGTCCGGATTTCACCGGAAAATGACCGGCCGCGGGGATATTTCTCAGGAAGACTCTGAAAATGTGTCTGAAGGTGAGATGTCTCTGCGGCCGGACTGCGTTCGGACTTCTCCGGGACCAGCCTGTGAAAAATACGCCCCCGTTATTGACAGAACCGGTGATGGCCGGTAAAATAAAAATCGGATGTAACATGTGGGAATCAACAGGGTGGAAAGTCATGAATTTAAAAATGAATCTTACAAAGCACGTGTCAAAAATGAACCGGAAAACTTCGGCGTTTATTGAGGAAAACAAGCTCCGCACGGTAAACAGCGGACTTGAGGCGGACCTTAGGGGGCTTTACAGGTCGCTGGGGGAGGCCGTCTATGCCATGTGGGAGAAGGGCAGCCTGGATGTGGAAGAGCTGACGCCGCGCCTTATGGAGATTCGGGAAAAGACCGGTCAGATCCGGGCGAACCAGGACCAGATCAGCGAGATACAGAAGAAGGGACAGGAGCCGGCGGCCCCGGAGACGGAAGAGATAAAGCCGGAAAAGGTGAAAGCTGAGACGCCGAAGCCGGAAACGGAAAAAGTGAAGGCCGAGGTACAGCAGCCGGAATCGGGACAGGTAAAAACAGAGACACCGAAGCCGGAGGTGGAACAGGCGGAAGCAGAAAAGACGAAAGCGGCGGAGACAGAGGATGCAGCTTCGGAACCGGCGCAGAAAACGGAAGAAGTGGGAGAATGGTCGGCACTTGAACGGATATATTGTCCGAATTGTGGGATTTCATATGCGCTTACAGCCAATTACTGCAGAAAATGTGGGAGAAAGCTTCATTAGGCTATAGAAGAGACGGTGTATCCGGCGTCAAGCCGGACACGGCCGGGGAGGACAGGTATGAAATGCGAAAACTGCGGGGCGGAACTGCCGGAGGACAGCATTTTCTGTGAAAACTGCGGCAGCCGGGTGGATGTGGAGATCGTGTACTGCACCTACTGCGGCAGGAAATGTACATCGGATGATGTCTATTGTGAGAACTGCGGAACCAGGCTTACCGGTCCGGGACCGGAGGAACGGCTTTTGCCGTCAGTGATTGACAGAAAGACAGAGGAAGACGGGAAGGAGTCTGAGAAAAAGCCCCCGGCCCTGCGATGGATAGCCGCGGCGGCAGCGGACTTTGCCCTTGCGGCGCTGGCGGTTGT
>CANQSK010000043.1 GCA_947626475.1 uncultured Lachnospiraceae bacterium | reverse complement strand
GAATCTGGTTTGCCGTCAGCATCTGCGCCTCTCTCCGATGGCATGTAAAGATGATGATCTGGCCGCTGAAGGCGGAGGCCAGCCACCGCAGGGCGCTCTTCAACCGTTCGTCGTCATAGAGGACGAAGCTGTCGTCAAAGATCAGAGGCATAGGCCCCCGTTCTCCTTGAATCAGCTTGGCGGCGGCCAGGCGGAGGGCCAGATAAATCTGATCCATGGTCCCGCTGGACACCTGCTCAATGGGCACCAGCCTGTTTTTGGTGTTCATGAACGCGTTCAGGTTCTCATCAATGCTCATACTGGTATAGATCCCGCCGGTTATGCCGCTGATCAGGTCGGACGCCGTCTTGTTCAGATACAGGCCGAAGGAATCCCGTATGGAGGTGGAAAGCTCGGTCATGGTCTCCTGGGCCAGGTCGATAGCCTGAAGCTCCAGGGAAATCCGCTGGTTTTCCGCCAGCGTATGTTTCAGCCCTTCCAGCTGATCTTTATAGTTGGACAGAAGTTCCAGCTTCTTTTCCAGATCCCACTGAAGCTTCTGTTGTTTCTCAATCTGCTCGCCGCAGTCTGTCTGGCGGGCGTTCAGCCCGTCGATTTCCTGGGACAAGACGGCGATGGTTTCCTCGGATTTTTCCATGGCGGCGTTGAGCCGCCTGAACTCGCTCATTCTGGCCCGGAAGGCTTCCAGGGCTTCCGGCGTCAGGCTGGCGTCGCCCAGATGGCGGCGGAAGGTTTCCTGAAGGGTCCTGCTGCTTTCTTCAAGAGCCTTGTGAAGCTTTCGGTTCCGTCTCCAGAGAAGCAGCGCGGCAGCTGCGAAAAGAACGGCGGCGGCAGCCAGAACGGCGGCTGCAGCCTGCGGGATGAGGGACATACCGGAGAGAGCAGACCGGACGTTGGGCACAAAGAGACAGCATACAGCCCCGGCCAGAAGCAGAACCGACAAAACTGCCCCAAGGGCGGTCAGCACGTTTCTGGATTTTTTCCGGCAGGCTTCTTTGGCGTTCTGGTACGCGAAAAAGAGCTCATCCGTGGATTGTTCGTACTGCTCGATGGATTCCAGGCTTCGGAACTGATTCTGCTCCAGGATCTGGCGGCCTTTGGCCACCTTCTGGAGAAGCTGCTCCTTCTCACTCTGTTTCTCCGTCATCTGGTCGTGAGCGTCGCTTTTCTGTTTCTGATAGGACGGAAGAAGATTCTCATACTCCGGGGAGGCGACATCCTTTTCGATCGCCTTGATCTCCCCCAGCAGGGAAGTGTAGGAGCGGGCGGCGTCAGGAACCAGATGGTTTTCCAGCTCCTTCCGCTGAGCCTGAAGAAATGAGGACGCCTTGGTGATGTTCAGGGACATGCTGCCGGAGGTGTTCATGTTGGAGATATAACTCTTAAGCTCAGCCACCATGCCTCCGTCGGTGGCGCTTTTCAGCTGGCCGATGCTGACAGTATTATTGTAGGCGGTTTCTGTCAGTCCGCAGAGAAGCTCGTCCATCAGAGCGGGGCTGGCGTCCAGTTCCCGGCCCAGAGTCTCGTCAGTGATGTGAAGCTCCTGTCTGTCCCGGAGAAATGTCCGCTCGATCCGGTAAATATGGCCGCCGTGCTCCATGCGCAGGGCTCCCTCGTAGGTATCGCTGTTTTCCCAGGGCATATATTGGGAGTAGAGATCCTTTTTGGAAGCGCGGCTGCGCGGCGGCTTCAGGCCGAACAGCATGCCGCGGATGAAGGTGTGGATCGTGGACTTGCCCGCCTCGTTTTTTCCGTAGACGATATTGATGCCGTCCTCAAAGGAGATATCACAGTCATGAAATTTTCCGAAACCTTTTATCTGAAGTTCAAGGAATCTCATGGATTATCTCCTTTCGTCGGTAGTATGCAGCAGGGCGTTGATGCCGTAGTAGAGGGCCTTTTTTTCCACCGGACTCGTATCCGGCCGGTCCAGGGCCCGGATATAAAAGCCGATCATATCGCTGGGATGCTCCGCGAACAGAGCGCTGAAATCGTATTGAGGCTCCGATTCGTCTACGATCTCGATAATGCGGTATTTGGCCTTCAGATGCTCCAGATCAAATTCCACCTCCGGGTCTCTCATGCCCCGGATGCGGAACCGGTAGATATTCTGCGGGCCTCTTTTTTTGATCACCTGGGCGATCTTAAGCTCCAGCTCCGCATGGGTAGTGTTGGTGGTAATGTTGACCATCAGAGGGACATACTGGGACTTGCACATGGGAATAAACTCCAGGGAGTCGACTTTGTGGGTGACCGGGTTGACAGTTCCCATGTAGACGCCGTGCTCTCCCGTTTCCGTCTGGTCCAGAGGCTCGGGTGAGCCCGGAAATACCGCTTTTTTCTCCGCCACTGCTTCCGGTTTGTGAATGTGGCCGAGAGCGATATAAGAGTAGTTGGAGGAGGCCAGGGCGCCGCGGTCCAGAGGCAGATGGGAGGCGTCCCCTCCGTGTACCATAAGAATATGGATCCGTCCGTCGAAGGGCACTTCCAGCTCCGCGTCCGGAAGTGAATCCCGGATCTCCGCCGTATGATAGCTGAAGCCGTGAACCTCCACATTGCAGTCATCGAAATAGACGCTGGTCATCTTGTCGTCCATCAGATAGGTGACGTTGGGACACCAGTGAAAGCTGAGAAGCGCGGAGCTGCTGCGGATCCGGTCGCTGCTGCCGGCGATGATCACCACATGGACGGAGGGGATAGTGGAAAACAGATAATTCAGCTCCTTTAAGTCCCTGAGCAGAGGCTGCCGGTGGAACAGGTCGCCGGAAATAAACAGGAAATCAGCTTCCTGTTTTCCTGCCAGGCTGACGATCTGCGCAAAGGTATCCTTGATGGCCTGGGTGCGCTCGCGGCTCCAGGGCTTATCGCCGTCGGGAACCATACCCCAGTGAACATCGGCGGTATGGATGAATTTCATGGGTGGTCACCTCCTGATATCACGCAGGCCTTGACCTGCTGTTACAGTTCGCAGTTGTTGACGGTTCTGGGGAAGGGAATGACATCCCTGATATTGGACATGCCGGTCAAATACATGACGCAGCGCTCAAAGCCCAGTCCGAAGCCGGCGTGGCGGGTGGAGCCGTATTTGCGCAGATCCAGGTAGAACTGGTAATCCTCCTCTTTCAGTCCCAGCTCCTTCATCCGCGCGATCAGCTTGCCGTAATCGTCCTCACGCTGGCTGCCGCCGATGATCTCCCCGATGCCGGGGACCAGGCAGTCCATGGCGGCCACGGTCCTGCCGTCATCATTCAGCTTCATATAGAAAGCCTTGATCTCCTTGGGGTAATCGGTGACGAACACCGGGCGCTTGAATATCTGCTCCGTCAGATAACGCTCATGCTCCGTCTGAAGGTCGCAGCCCCAGGATACCTTGTAATCAAAATGTTCGTTGTTCTTCTCCAGGATCTCAATGGCCTCCGTGTAGGTCACATGGGCGAACTCCGAATTTACCACTCCGTGGAGCCGCTCCAGCAGCCCCTTGTCCACAAACTGATTGAAGAAATTCATTTCCTCCGGAGCGTTCTCCAGCACATAGCTGATAATATATTTCAGCATGCTCTCGGCCATGGCCATATTGTCCTGCAGGTCCGCGAAGGCCATCTCCGGCTCGATCATCCAGAATTCCGCCGCGTGCCGCGTGGTGTTGGAGTTCTCCGCGCGGAAGGTGGGACCGAATGTGTAGATGTTCCTGAAAGCCATGGCGTATGTCTCCCCGTTCAGCTGGCCGCTGACCGTCAGGCTGGTATGCTTGCCGAAGAAGTCACGGCTGTAATCCACAGCGCCGTCCTCGGTTCTGGGAAGGTTGTCCAGATCCAGGGTAGTCACCTGGAACATCTCGCCGGCGCCCTCGCAGTCGCTGGCGGTGATCAGGGGAGTGTGCACGTATACAAAATCACGTTCCTGGAAATACTTGTGAATCGCGTAGGCGATCAGTGAACGGACGCGGAATACAGCCTGAAACGTGTTGGTCCTGGGGCGGAGATGGGAGATGGTCCGCAGGTACTCAAAACCGTGGCGCTTCTTCTGCAGGGGATAATCCGGAGCGGAGGGGCCCTCCACGGCTACGCTGTCTGCCTGAATCTCAAAAGGCTGTTTGGCCTGGGGCGTGGCGACTAAAGTGCCTGTGACGATGATGGCGGCGCCTACGTTTAAGCGGCGGATCTCCTCGTGATTTTCCAGAGTATCATGATAAACGATCTGCAGCGTTTCAAAATAGGAA
Source organism: uncultured Lachnospiraceae bacterium (assembly GCA_947626475.1). GTDB lineage: Bacteria > Bacillota > Clostridia > Lachnospirales > Lachnospiraceae > UBA3402. The sequence goes on along the minus strand of CANQSK010000043.1, from coordinate 17,047 downwards.
CCGTCACTGACTACGATAAAGCCGAAGGCTTTGGAATCCCGGATGCTGCGGACCCATCCTCCGACGCTTACTTTCTGATCATAATATTTTTCCCGGCTGCGGTATAATTCTCTAACGGTTGTCAGATCCATAATATGCGGTTCTCCTTTAAATTTGTACTGTTTTCAATTATATACCATTTCTGGAGGAAGGTCTAGCCTGGCACATGAAAATAATTTAATATTTTATTCACTATTCCAAAAAGATGTGTTATAATATATTTGTTGAAGTATAACAAGCAGCAGGGGGACACTGGCATGATCAGGAAAGAGATGATTGCTATGCTGTTGGCAGGCGGTCAGGGGAGCCGTCTGGGGGTGTTGACGCAGAAGGTGGCGAAGCCGGCTGTGTCATTTGGCGGCAAGTACAGAATTATAGATTTTCCTTTGAGCAACTGTATTAATTCCGGCGTAGATACCGTAGGGGTACTCACTCAGTACCAGCCTCTGCGCCTGAATTCCCATATCGGGATCGGAATCCCGTGGGATCTGGACCGGAACGTAGGAGGCGTCACCATACTTCCGCCCTACGAGAGGAGCAAGGGGAGCGACTGGTATACGGGAACGGCCAACGCGATCTTTCAGAATCTGGAATATATGGAATCGTATCATCCTGAGTATGTGCTGATCCTGTCCGGCGATCATATTTATAAGATGGATTATGAAGTGATGCTGAACTATCACAAGGCCAACGGAGCCGACGTGACCATCGCCGCCATGACGGTGCCTTACGAGGAGGCGGGCCGGTTCGGGATCCTGATCGCGGACGAGTCCAACCGGATCGTGGATTTTGAAGAGAAGCCGGAGCATCCCAGGAGCAACCTGGCTTCCATGGGAATCTATATTTTCAGCTGGAAGGCGCTGCGGGAGGCGCTGATCGCCCTCTCGGAGGTGCCGGGCTGTGACTTCGGAAAGCATATCATTCCTTACTGCCACGAGAAGGGGCAGAGGATCTTTGCTTATGAATATAACGGTTACTGGAAGGATGTAGGCACCTTAAGCTCCTACTGGGAGGCCAACATGGAGCTCATTGACATCATTCCGGAGTTTAACCTGTATGAAGAATACTGGAAGATCTATACCAAGAGCGACATCATTCCGCCTCAGTACATCGCGGAGAACGCGGTGGTGGAGAGAAGTATCATCGGAGAAGGCACCGAGATTTACGGACAAGTAGTAAACTCCGTTGTCGGAGCCGGTGTTATGGTGAAGCCCGGGGCAGTTGTCCGGGATTCTATTGTAATGAGGGGAACGGTAGTGGGCGAGAACAGCGTCCTGGAGAAGGCGATCGTGGCCGAGGACGTAACGATCGGAGACCGTGTCCGGGCAGGCGGGGGCGAGTACGCGCCCAGCGCCTATGATCCCAAGGTGTATCAGTCGGACCTTGTGACCATCGGAGAGCGCAGCGTGATTCCGGATAATGTTGCGATCGGGAAGAATACCGCCATATCCGGCGTGACGGCGCCGGAAGATTATCCGGGCGGACGGCTGCCTGCGGGAGACTATATTATGAAGGCAGGTGGCGTGCGATGAGAGCGATAGGTATTGTGTTGGCCGGCGGCAACAGCAAGCGCATGAGGGAACTGTCCAAGAACCGGGCCATAGCGGCCATGCCGGTGGCGGGAAGCTACCGGGGTATAGATTTTGTCCTGAGCAATATGTCCAATTCCCGGATTCCCAGCGTGGCGGTGCTCACTCAGTATAATTCCCGCTCTCTGAACGAGCACCTGAATTCTTCCAAATGGTGGGATTTCGGCAGAAAGCAGGGCGGTCTCTATGTGCTTACTCCCACGATCACCGCGGACAACAACGACTGGTACCGCGGGACGGCGGACGCGCTGTATCAGAATCTTGATTTTCTGAAGAACAGCCATGAGCCCTATGTGGTGCTGGCCTCCGGCGACTGTATTTACAAACTGGATTACAACAGGGTGCTGGAGTATCATGTGGAGAAGAACGCCGATATCACCGTGGTCTGCAAGACCATGCCGCCGGATGAGGATGTGACCCGCTTCGGCGTGGTGAAGACGGACGGGGACGGGAGGATCACCGATTTCCAGGAAAAGCCGGTGCTGGCGGAGTCCAACACCATTTCCTGCGGCATCTATGTGATCCGACGCCGCCAGCTGATCGAGCTGATCGAGCGGTGCGCCCAGGAAGACCGCTATGATTTTGTAAATGACGTTCTGGTAAGGTACAGAACCCTGAAGAAGATTTATGCGTATGAGCTGGATACCTACTGGAGCAATATCGCTTCCGTGGAGTCTTACTATAAAACGAACATGGATTTCCTGAAACCGGAGGTAAGAAACTTTTTCTTTCGCCAGTATCCGGAGATTTATACTAAGGTGGGCGATATGCCGCCTGCCAAATATAATCCCGGCGCACGGGTGAGAAACAGTCTGGTGTCCAGTGGCAATATTATCAATGGCCTGGTTGAGAACTCCGTTCTCTTCCGCCAGGCGTATATTGGTAATAACTGCGTAATAAAGAATTCTATCATTCTGAACGACGTGTACATTGGGGATAATACCGTCATTGAGAACTGTATCGTAGAAAGCCGTGACACGATTCGAGCGAACACAACTTACATTGGTACTCCTGACAACATTAGAATCGTCGTTGAGAAGAACGAGCGGTACACTCTTTAAAGAGATGGTAGAATGGCACATGCTTTAGTGCCACCCGCAGATGTTCGCCACGCGGGAATAAGAAATGAGAGAGGAGTACAATATGCAGGTCACAGACGTAAGAGTCAGGCGAATTGAGAAGGAGGGGAAGATGAGAGCCATCGTGTCGATCACCCTGGACGATGAATTTGTCATCCATGACATTAAGGTGATCGAGGGAGAAAAAGGGCTGTTCATAGCGATGCCGAGCCGCAAAACGGCTGACGGTGAATACCGCGATATCGCTCATCCCATCAATTCAGCGACTAGAGATATGATTCAGCGTGTGATTCTGGATAAGTATGAGACAACAGAGACAGACAGCAGCGGTATATTCGGAAACACAGATTAATTGTTTATGCAGATATTTCAGTAATACGGGAGCCTATAGAGTAGACGTGTGACGCCGGACACGAGCCTGGGAGACGGCTTTCCCCAGGGGATGTGCGCCGGCGTTTTGCGCGCGGTATGGAATAAGGAGATTTTCAGAGATGTATATTATAGTAGGTCTGGGCAATCCGGGTGAAAAGTATGAGCACACCCGGCATAACGCGGGATTTGAGGTGATCGACCGGCTGGCGGACCGCATGGGAGTCAGAGTGGAGGAAAAAAAGCACCGCGCTCTCTGCGGCAAAGGGATTCTGGCGGGGCAGAAGGTGGTTCTGGTAAAGCCTCAGACCTTTATGAATTTAAGCGGTGAGAGCGTCCGGGCGGTTGTGGATTTCTATAAGCCGGAGCCGGACCGGATCATAATCATATACGATGACATCAGTCTGGAGCCGGGGCAGCTGCGCGTCCGCGCCAAAGGCAGCGCAGGGGGACATAACGGCGTGAAAAATATCATCGCCTGCCTGGGGACCCAGGAATTTCCCAGGATCAGGGTGGGCATCGGCTCAAAACCGGAACAGATGGACCTGGCGGACTATGTGCTGAGCCGTTTTTCCAGGGCTGAGCGGGAGCAGATGGAGGAAGCGTTTCGGGAGGCGGCCGAAGCGGTGGAGACTGTCATAAGCCATGGCACGGAAGCGGCCATGAATCAGTATAACGGCAGAAAGGGAAACTCTCATGAGCAGAGCGTTTGCAAATCCGTTGACGGAGCTGGCGGAGTACGAGGAACTGAACCGAGAGCTGAATAAGGGCGGAGGGCCTGTTCAGGTAAGCGGATGTATGGATTCCCAGCGGGTCCATCTGATGCATGAAACGGGCGAAACGCTGCCCTGGAAGCTGGTAGTCACCTACGACGACGCCAGGGCGAAGGAGATCTATGACGATTTCAGATGCTTTGAGGACCGGGTATGGCTTTACCCGGCAAAGGATCTGTTGTTTTATAACGCGGATATCCACGGAAACCTGATCACCAGGCAGCGGATGCAGGTGCTGAAGGCCCTGATTGAGAATGAGTCAGCGCAGGGCGGTACGGTGGTGACGACACTGGACGGCCTTATGGACCGGCTTCTGCCCCTTGAACGGATAAAGAAGCAGATCGTAAAGGTGTCTCAGGGACAGTGTGTCGACATGGAGGAGATGACCCGGAAGCTTACGGCTCTGGGTTATGAGAGGCTGCCTCAGGTGGACGGCATGGGACAGTTTTCCATCCGGGGCGGTATCCTGGATATTTTTCCTCTGACGGAGGAACTGCCGGTGAGGATCGAGCTGTGGGACGATGAAGTGGATTCCATCCGCAGCTTCGACGTGGAAAGCCAGCGCTCTGTGGAGCAGCTGGACCAGGCGGTCATTTATCCTGCCACGGAGCTGATCCTGACGGAGGAGCAGACAGCCGAGGGCCTGAAGCGGATCGAGCGCTCCGCGGAGCAGTATGAGGAAAAGCTGCGGAAAAATTTTCAGACGGAGGAAGCGTATCGCATCCGCTCCATTGTGAGGGAGCTTAAGGAGCGGCTGGACAACGGTCTCGGCGTAAGTGGCCTGGACAGTTTTCTCACCTGCTTTTGCCGGGAGACTGTGTCCTTCGGCCGGTATTTTCCGGAGGCGGAGACGGCGGTCTTTCTGGATGAGCCGCTTCGGCTCAGAGAAAAGGGCGAGACTGTGGAGCTGGAATTCAGGGAGAGCATGATCCACCGTCTGGAGAAGGGATATCTACTGCCGGAGCAGACGGAGCTTCTGTACGGGGCGAAGGAGACCCTGGCAGGGCTTCTCAGGCCCCATACCCTTATGATCACCGGGCTTGAGCAGAAGCTTTCCGGAATGACGGTTCAGAAACGTTATTTTATAAACGCCAAAAATGTAAACTCCTATCAGAACAGCTTTGAAATGCTCATTGGGGACTTAAAGAGATGGAAAAGGGAGCGGTACCGGGTGATCCTGCTGTCCGGCTCCCACACCAGGGCCAGCCGTCTGGCGGGAGATCTGAGGGAATATGAGCTGAGCGCCTTCTGCACGGATGATCCGGACCGGCAGGTGCAGCCGGGCGAGATTCTGGTGACCTACGGCAATCTCCACCGGGGATTTGAGTATCCTCAGATCAAATTTGTGGTGATTACCGAGGGGGACATGTTCGGTGTGGCCCAGAAGAAGCGCCGGAGGAAAAAGGCGGCATACGAAGGCCAGAAGATCCTGAGCTTTTCCGAGCTGTCTCCCGGAGACTATGTGGTCCATGAGGAACATGGCCTGGGCATCTACCGGGGAATCGAGAAGATCGAGCAGGACAAGGTAGTCAAGGATTATCTGAAGATCGAGTACGCGGCGGGGGGCAATCTGTATCTGCCGGCTACCCGCCTGGAGGTGATCCAGAAGTATGCCGGTTCCGATGCCAAAGCCCCCAGACTGAACCGGCTGGGAGGCGAGCAGTGGAAGAAGACCCGGGACCGGGTCAAAGGAGCGGTGAAGGAGATCGCCAAAGACCTGGTGGAGCTGTACGCGGCCCGACAGGCCACGGACGGCTTCCAGTTCGGGCAGGACACCGTCTGGCAGAGGGAGTTTGAGGAGCTGTTTCCCTACGAGGAGACGGAGGACCAGACGGAGGCCATCGAGGCGACCAAGAAGGATATGGAGAGCCGGAAGATCATGGACCGGCTTATCTGCGGCGACGTGGGATACGGCAAGACGGAGATTGCCCTTCGGGCCGCGTTTAAGGCGGTGCAGGACAGCAAGCAGGTGGCGTATCTGGTTCCCACTACGATCCTGGCCCAGCAGCATTATAATACCTTTGTCCAGAGGATGAAGGACTTCCCTGTGAGAGTGGATCTTCTGTCCCGCTTCCGCACGGCGGCGGAGCAGAAAAAGACCCTGGAGGACTTAAGGAAAGGTCTGGTGGATATTGTCATCGGAACCCACAGGCTCCTCTCAAAGGACGTGCAGTTTAAGGATCTGGGGCTTCTGGTCATCGACGAGGAGCAGAGATTCGGCGTGGCCCACAAGGAGAAGATCAAGCGCCTGAAGGAAAATGTGGATGTGATCACCCTGACGGCGACGCCGATTCCAAGGACGCTTCACATGAGCCTGGCGGGAATCCGGGACATGAGCGTGCTGGAGGAACCTCCGGTGGACCGGGTGCCGGTACAGACCTACGTGATGGAGTACAACGACGAGATGGTCCGGGAGGCCATCCGGCGGGAGATCGGCCGGAACGGCCAGGTTTATTATGTTTACAATAAGGTTCATGATATCGCGGATGTGGCCGGTCATGTGGCGCAGCTGGTGCCGGACGCTTCGGTGGTGTATGCCCACGGCCAGATGAATGAGCGGCAGCTGGAGCAGATTATGCTGGATTTTATTAACGGAGACATTGACGTTCTGGTGTCCACCACGATCATCGAGACTGGGCTGGATATCCCCAATGTGAACACCATCATCATCCGGGACGCGGACCGGATGGGCCTGTCCCAGCTTTACCAGCTCAGAGGACGGGTGGGAAGGTCCAGCCGGACGGCCTACGCATTTTTAATGTACCGGCGGGATAAGCTTCTGAAGGAAGAGGCGGAGAAGCGGCTGAAAGCAATCCGGGAGTTTACGGAACTGGGCTCGGGAATCCGGATCGCCATGCGGGATCTGGAGATCCGCGGCGCGGGAAATGTCCTGGGCGCGGAGCAGCACGGACATATGGAGGCCGTAGGATATGATCTCTACTGCAAGCTGCTGAACCAGGCGGTGAAGGCGCTGAAGGGCCAGAGGACGGAAGAGGAGGATTTCAGCACCGCGGTGGAGTGCGATGTGGACGCCTACATTCCTTCTTCCTACATTAAAAATGAATATCAGAAGCTGGATATTTACAAACGGATCTCCGCCATTGAGAACGAGGAGGAATCCATGGATATGCAGGATGAGCTGATCGACCGGTTCGGAGACATTCCCAGGCCGGTCTGGAACCTTCTTCTGGTGGCGCGGCTGAAATCCCTGGCTCACCGGGCCTATGTGACGGAGGTGGATATCAATAAGCAGGAGATCAGGCTGACTATGTTTCCCCGGGCGAAGCTGGATACCGCCAGGATCCCGGAGATCGTGCGGGAATACGGAGGCAGCCTGCGGATGATGCCGGGGCAGACACCGGGATTTCTTTATCAGGAAAAAGGACACAGGCCATCCGAAAATCAGGATATGATGAAGGTCGCGGAGGATCTGCTGAAAAAACTGGATGAGCTGGCAGTCTGACAGATGGTCCGGCATATTTATCCAGTGAGCTTTGCCGGAATGCAGGAGTATAAATTCCCCCATTTTACAGATAATACATTTCAGAGCACCAAAGGAAAGAATGAATGCAAAATGGAGGAATCAGGATATGAAAGCTACCGGAATTGTGAGAAGAATCGACGACCTGGGCCGGGTGGTCATTCCAAAGGAGATCCGCAGAACCCTGCGTCTGAGAGAAGGGACCCCCCTTGAGATCTTTACCGACAGGGAGGGAGAGATCATCCTTAAGAAATATTCTCCCATGGTGGAACTGACTTCTTTTGCCGTCCAATATGCGGAGGCCATGGCTCAGGCCACAGGCCTCATGGTCTGTATCACAGACCGGGATCAGGTAATCGCCGTAGCCGGCGGGCCGAAGAAGGAACTGCTTCAGAAGCCTGTCAGCAGGCAGCTGGAACACGCCGTCAATGAAAGGGAATTTGTTGTCGCCTCGAAGGACGATAAGAATTTCTTTCCGCTTACGTCGGAGGAGATGGAAGGAGTTACCGCCATGGCTATGGCGCCGATCATCTGCGAGGGAGATGCCATCGGAAGCGTTGCGCTCCTCAGCAGGGAAGCCAGGGCCCGGCTGGGAGAGACAGAGTCGAAACTGGTGTCCACAGCTGCCGGTTTTCTGGGGAGACAGATGGAGGGATGAGAAAGGCGCCTTATGCGGAAACGCATAGGGCGCTGTTTTTCTCGCAAAACTGCCCGTAAGACATTGAAAAACCTTGACAAATCTGGGTAAAAAGGATATAAATGATAGAGTACGGCAGTGTCAGCGAGTGATGCTGTGGAGAATAGTCATATTTTTAGGAGGAAAACATCAATGAACAAGAATGAGTTGATTGCGGCTGTCGCCGAAAAAGCAGAACTTTCTAAGAAGGATGCCGAGAAGGCGCTGAAGGCTTTTACAGACACTGTTGCCGCTGAACTGGCAAAGGGCGAGAAGGTACAGCTGGTTGGCTTCGGCACGTTTGAGGTCAGCGAGAGAGGCGCCAGAGAGGGAAGAAATCCTCAGACCGGTGATTCCATTCAGATCGCGGCTTCCAAGGCACCCAGATTCAAAGCGGGCAAGGCCCTGAAGGATGCCATCAACAAATAATATTATATGAGACTTGACAAATATCTTAAAGTTTCGCGTCTGATCAAACGCAGAACTGTGGCGAATGAGGCTTGCGACGCAGGAAGGGTCCTGGTCAACGGAAAGCCGGCCAAAGCGTCGCTGAACGTAAAAAGCGGCGACATTCTGGAGATACAGTTTGGAACGAATTCGGTAAAGGTGGAGATTCTTGACGTTCAGGAGACGGTCAGGAAAGATGAGGCAAAGGAACTGTATCGTTATATATGAGCATAAAGAAAGGCCCCCTGTCATATATTGGAACTGTGATTTCAATGTATGCGGGGGTTTTTGTATGGATGAGAAGACGGGGACTGCCGGCCGCGCAAGCCACAGGCTTGTATTTGCCGACCGGCAGTCCGGAAGCCTGACGGGCATCCGGGATGTAGTGTCCTTTGATGAGAACCGGGTGATCCTGGATACGGATATGGGACTTCTGACCATCGAAGGAAGCGGTCTGCATATGAAACGGCTTACCCTGGAAAAGGGAGAGGTGGATATGGAAGGAAAAGTGGACAGCCTGAGCTATTCCTCCAATGAAGGCTATCGGAAGTCAGGAGAGTCCTGGTTTGCCAGGCTGTTCCGGTAGAAGCGGCGTCATGAGTGAAACCATTTATTATGAGCTGAGGCTGGCGGGCTCCAGCGTCGCCACCGGCGCGGGCCTGATGATGGTATACGATCTGCTGCGGGTATTCCGCATGATCTGTCCCCACGGCAGTATTGCCGTCAGCGCGGAGGACCTGTGTTACTGGATCTACTGTGCCGTTATGACCTTCGGACTTCTGTATGAGCAGAACAACGGGGCGCTCAGGGGATATGTGATCGCCGGGACTTTACTGGGAATGGCGGTTTATCAGCATACGGTCAGCGCTATTTTATTAAAATACTTGAAAAAAGGACAGGAATCTATTAGAATAAGGCTTAAGAAACGCAGACGCAGGCGAAACAGGTGAAGAGATGATGAGCATGAGAAGAAGCAAAAGAAAAAGGAGAGACGGCGGCAACACCCTGGCGCTGGTGGGCATCATGCTTGTAGTGGGAAGTCTGGCAGTGGCGATCAACGTTCGGGCCGCCGGGCTTCAGACGAAGAATCACGAGTACCAGGTCCGCCAGGAGATTCTCAGCCGCCAGGTGGAGCAGGAGGAAGAGCGGGCCAAACAGCTGGAGGAGAAGAGGATCTTTGTTCAGACCAAGCAGTATATTGAGCAGGTAGCCAAGGAAAAGCTGGGCCTGGTGAATCCGGATGAGATTCTGCTGAAGCCGGAAGAGTAGGTTTTTGTCGAAGTTTTTTTCAGAGCGGTGCCGTGAATTTGACAAATATTTCCTTTCTGACTGTGTATAATGCAAATGGAATTTGCTGATTGTCACGTCAGGAGGGATTTTTGTGTTTGAGCATCTGAAAAAACAGAGCAGCCATAAGGATATGGCTGACATTCACCTATATACGGCCCGGAAGTTAAGCGGCATGGCCGGTTCCCTGGAACAGCTGGCCAGGACTTTCTGTGAGGAAACAGCCCCGGCGGGAAGTCTCAGCCGGGAGGACGGGCTGATGGCCATAGAGACGGCCGCCGCGATGGTCTGCGGAGACTGCGTCGGCTGCGGCCTGCGGACAGGGGGCCGGGAGGAAGAAAACTATTATCTTTATTATCTTCTGAGAACCTTTGAGCAGAAGGGAGAACTGGATTATAAGGACATGCCCCGGCTGTTTCAGGAAACCTGCCGCCGGCAGGAGGAATATGTAGGGCATCTGAACCGGAATCTGGGCCGTGCCACCATGAATCTGACCTGGAAGAACCGTTTTCTGGAGAGCAGGGACGCGGTCATCGCCCAGTTCCGGGAGCTGGCTGAAATACTGGAGGAATTTTCCCGTCAGCTGGAGCAGGCGGAGGATGTGACGGCACGGGCGGAGCGGAACGTGCGGCGGGTATTTTTGCAGCACCATATGCAGATAAGCCGTATGCTGATCCTTCAGTACGAGGGAAAGCGCAGGGAGGCATTTCTGACGGTAAAGACGCAGAACGGCCGGTGCGTTACCTCCGGGGAAGCGGCGGGATTTCTGGGACAGGCCCTGGACGGTCCGGGATGGATGGTCTCCGGGGATTCCAGGCATATCGTAAACCGGCAGTATGCCACCATACGGTTTCTGGAGGAAGGGGTCTATGAGATGCTCTGCGGGGCAGCCCAGAGGCCGAAAGAGGGAGAGACGGTTTCCGGGGATAACTATACCTTTATCCGGGACATGCCGGGCCATGGAGTGCTGAGTCTGTCCGACGGAATGGGAAGCGGGAGGCGCGCCGGTCAGGAGAGCGGCCGCGTGGTGGAACTGACAGAACAGCTTCTGGAGGCCGGATACGGCGCCAGGTCGGCCCTGAAGCTTGTCAACACGGTGCTTCTTCTCATGGGAGAGGAACAGCATCCGGCGACCATTGATCTGTGCTGTGTGGATCTGTATTCCGGCGTTCTGGAGGCCATGAAGCTGGGAGCGGCCGCCACCTTTGTGATGGGGGAGGACGGCGTGGAGGTTCTGCAGAGCTGTCTGGCTCCCGCCGGAGTGCTCAATCCGGTGGAGCCTGTCCTTTTGTCCCGCAAGCTGTGGGAGGACGACAGGATCGTCATGGTCAGCGACGGGGTGCTGGAGGCCCTTCCGGGGGACGACAAGGAACTGGTGATGAAGGAATACCTGACCGGAGCGAAGCGGAGGAATCCTCAGGATATGGCCGATCAGATACTGGAGTTTGCCGGAGAGTGTTCCGGGGAAGCCAGAGACGATATGACAGTGCTGGTAGCCGGAATCTGGAAGCGGTAGAAACGAAGGGGAACACAAAAGAAAGCAGGGATGCGGATGCTGAGACGGGTAACGGCGTTTATAAAAGAATACGGAATGCTGGAAACAGGGAGCTGTGTGGTGGCGGCCGTATCGGGCGGCGCCGACTCGGTCTGCCTGTTTCATTTGCTGTCCCGGCTTCGCCGGGAATTTCAGCTGGAGCTGGTGGCGGTCCATGTTCATCACGGCCTGCGCGGCGCAGAAGCGGACCGGGACGCGGAATTTGTGAAGCGGATGGCCGCCGGTCTGGAGGTGCCCTGCGTGGTGGTTTATGAAAATGTGGCCGTCTTTGCCGCGGAGCAGGGGCTGTCTGTGGAGGAAGCCGGACGGATCCTGCGCTACCGCGCCCTTCGGAACCAGGCGGAACTTCTGGGCGGGGGAAGCAGAAACGTCCGCATAGCGGTGGCTCATCAGAAGGAGGATCAGGCGGAGACGATCCTTCACAATCTTTTCCGGGGTAGCTCCCTGAAGGGACTGTCGGGAATGTCCCCTGTCAGCGGCGATATCATCCGGCCCCTTCTCTGCGTGAGCCGGCAGGAGATACTGGAATATCTGGAAAAGAACGGTCTTGAGTTCTGCGCGGATTCTACCAATGATTCCGGGCAGTACACCAGGAACCGGATCCGCCGGATGCTGCCGCAGATCTGCCGGGACATTAACGAAGGGGCTCTGGAGCATATCCTGGAAGCAGGTGAGAAGATGGCCCAGGCGGACGCGTTTTTTGAGCGGCAGGCGGCAGAAATCTGGGAGCGGCAGGGAAGGCAGGAGGAGGGCCGCTGCGGCGTGCCGGTTTCGGTTCTGTCCGGCCAGCCCGGGATCCTGTCCGGGTATCTGATCATGAAGATGATAAAATATCTGTCCGGTTCCGTGAAGGATATTGCGTCTGTCCATGTGGAGCAGGTTCTGAGTCTTGCGGAGAAACCTACAGGGCGACAGATTGACTTGCCTTACGGCCTGCGGGCGCTGCGGGAATATCAGATGCTGTGGATAGAAAAAGAAGCTGGCAGCGCGCCCGCCATAGAAGCGGGAGACTTTGAATTTTCCCGGTTTCCGTGGAAAAAAAACCAGGAAATTCCGCAAAACCGGTATACGAAATGGTTTGACTATGATAAAATAAAGGGTACGCTCTCCGTGAGAACACGGCAGACCGGCGATTATATCACACTGAAGGGCGGAGGGCGCAAGACGGTAAAGGCTTTCATGATCGACGAAAAGATTCCCCGCCGGGAGAGGGACCGTATCCTTCTTCTGGCAGAGGAAAATCATGTGCTGTGGATTGTCGGATACCGGATCAGTGAATATTATAAGGTAACGGCTCATACAAAAGAAATCCTGCAGGTGCAGGTAGATGGAGGAGAAGAACATGTCAGAGAGCATTCGGGTACTTCTGCCGGAAGAGAAAGTGAATGAGAGGATCAGCCAGGTAGCGGCGGAGATCAGCAGAGATTACGCCGGAAAGGCGGTTCATCTGGTCTGCGTTTTGAAGGGCGGCGTATTTTTCACCTGTGAGCTGGCCAAAAGGCTTACGATTCCTGTTTCCCTGGATTTCATGTCCGTGTCCAGCTATGGTTCCGGGACGGAGTCCAGCGGCGTTGTGCGTATCGTCAAGGATCTGGATGAGCCTCTGGAGGGCAAGGAGGTCCTTATTGTGGAGGATATCATAGACTCCGGCAGGACGCTGGCGTACCTTATGGAGATCCTGGAAAAGCGTCATCCGGCCAGCATCCGCCTGTGTACGCTTCTTGACAAGCCGGAGCGGAGGGTGAAGAAGCAGGTTAAGGTAGATTACACCTGTTTTTCCATTCCGGATGAATTTGTGGTGGGCTACGGGCTGGATTACGACCAGAAATACCGCAATCTGCCGTATATCGGGGTAGTTGAATTTTAAGGAGGCAAGAGGATTTGAAAAAACATCAGACTATGGGAAACGGCCTGGGACTCATCCTGGTAGCGCTGGTCATTCTGTTTCTGGCCAATTCCCTGACCGGAACGCGGCAGGAGGATATATTAACCCATAAGGCATACATGGATGAGGTGGAGTCAGGCAATGTGGAGCTGGTGACGGTATCCCCCAACGCGGAGACTCCTACAGGGCGGCTGACGCTGAACATGAAGGACGGCACGGTGCGCCAGATGTTTGTGTCCAACGTGGAGGAGGAACAGGATTATCTGACTGCCCGGAACGTGGAATATGTGGTGGAGGATGTTCCCAGCGAGAATTACCTGCTGACCTTCCTTCTGCCGGTCATTATATCCAGCGGGATCCTGATCGTGTTTTTGATGATCATGAATTCCCGGGCGGCTGCCGGAGGCGGAGGCGCCAATGCCAGGATGATGAATTTCGGCAAGAGCCGCGCCAAGATGGCGCAGGATTCCAGCAAGTATGATTTTACGAAGGTGGCAGGCTTAAAGGAAGAAAAGGAGGATCTGGAGGAGCTGGTTGATTTCCTCCGCAATCCCCAGAAGTATACTTCCGTAGGAGCCAGAATCCCCAAGGGCGTGCTTTTGGTGGGCCCGCCGGGAACAGGCAAGACCCTTCTGGCCAAGGCGGTCGCGGGAGAGAGCGGCGTGCCGTTTTTCAGTATTTCCGGTTCGGATTTCGTGGAAATGTTCGTGGGCGTGGGAGCGTCCCGCGTCAGGGATCTGTTTGAGGAAGCCAAGAAAAACGCGCCCTGTATTGTGTTTATCGATGAGATTGACGCTGTGGCCCGGCAGAGGGGCACCGGCCTGGGAGGCGGCCACGACGAGCGTGAGCAGACTCTGAATCAGCTGCTGGTCGAGATGGACGGTTTCGGCGTCAATGAGGGAATCATCGTCATGGCGGCGACCAACCGGGTGGATATTCTGGATCCGGCGATACTTCGTCCCGGACGTTTCGACAGAAAGATCGCCGTGGGCCGTCCGGATGTGGAGGGCCGGAGAGAGATCCTGAGCGTCCACGCCAAGGATAAGCCTCTGGGCGAGGATGTGGATCTGGAGCGGGTAGCCAGAACTACCGCCGGGTTCACCGGCGCGGATCTGGAAAACCTCCTGAATGAGGCGGCCATCCTGGCAGCCAGGGAGAACCGTAAGTTTATTGTGCAGGAGGACATTGACCGTTCCTTCATCAAGGTGGGAATCGGCGCGGAGAAGCACAGCCGGGTGATCTCTGAGAAGGAGAAGAAGATTACCGCGTACCATGAGACCGGCCACGCCATCCTGTTCCATCTTCTGCCGGATGTGGGCCCGGTGCACACCATTTCCATTATCCCTACAGGCATGGGGGCGGCAGGTTATACCATGCCGCTGCCGGAGAAGGATGAGATGTTCAACACCAGAGGGAAGATGCTCCAGAACATTATGGTCTACCTGGGCGGACGCATCGCGGAGGAGCTGGTCTTTGACGATATCACCACGGGAGCTTCCCAGGATATTAAGCAGGCGACGGCGCTGGCCCGGGCCATGGTGGTCAAGTACGGCATGTCGGAGAAAGTGGGCACGATCAACTATGAGACGGACAGCGAGGAGGTCTTTATCGGCAGAGAGCTGGGGCACTCCAAGAACTATGGCGAGCAGGTGACTACTGTCATTGACAATGAAGTAAAGCGGATCATCGACGAGTGCTATGAGAAGGCAAAGGGAATCATCCAGCAGCATATGGACGTACTCCACCGCTGTACGGAGCTTCTGATGGAACGGGAAAAGATCGGGCAGGAGGAGTTTGAGGAGCTGTTCGTCTAGGGTTTGCGGAGAAAACGGAAGTGAACAGACAAAATGCACAAAAAATCGACAAAAGTTTTGTGAAGTTTGTGAATGCTGGACCTTTTCAAAAATCCCAACTCATGCTAGTATAATGACGTATCCCCCAATACATTATATAGTTTTTTGCTACACCCCATAAGAAACGAAATACCTTCTCCTGAAAGAGCCAGTTACCCCACTGGCTCTTTCGCTGTCTGAAAATATGGCGGAAGCACGGGGGGGCATGGGTGTTCCGGCCGTATTTCGGAAACCCCAGTTTCGGAAAATTCTCCAACTTCTCTCTTGTATATTTCTCCGTAATCAGATAGAATAAGATGATAAATGTTTTACCGCAACAGGAAGGACTGACAGGATGAACAGAGAGGCGCTTTTTACGGACGCCACCCAGGAATTTCGGATTCCCATGGAGGCTAATGCCGGAGATACGGTGACGTTTCGGTTTCGGACCGGAAAGGACGATGCAGACGCCGTATATTTCGCAGAGGAACATGAGGAAGAAAAGCGGATGAACAAGACCGGTTCAGACGGTCTGTTTGATTATTATGAATATCAGATGACGGTGCCGGATTATCCGGTGTACTATCGTTTTTTTGCTGTGCAGGGGGACGACCGCTGCTGCTATAACCGTCTGGGAGCAGACAAGGATGGAAACTGGCAGTTTGATTTCTGCCTGACGCCGGGATTTTTCACGCCGGAATGGGCAAAGGGCGCGGTCATGTACCAGATTTTTGTGGACCGGTTCTGCCGGGGAGACGCGGACAATGACGTGGAGGACGGAGAGTATATTTATGTAGGACGGCCTGTGACCCGGGTGAAAGACTGGTATGAGTATCCGGCGCCGATGGACGTGGGACGGTTCTACGGCGGCGACCTGCAGGGCGTGTGGGATAAACTGGACTACATTCAGCATCTGGGCGTTGAGGTGATCTATTTTAATCCTCTGTTTGTGTCGCCCTCCAATCACAAGTACGATACTCAGGATTATGATCATATTGACCCCCATTTCGGCAAAATCGTGAAAGACGGCGGTGAGACGGTAAGGCCGGGCGCAGGCGACAATCGGGACGCGTCCAGGTACCGGATCCGCACCACCTCCCGCGAGAATCTGGAGGCCAGCAACCGGTTTTTCGCGGAGCTGGTGGCTGAGATCCACAGAAGGGGCATGAAGGTCATTATCGACGGCGTGTTCAACCACTGCGGCTCCTTCAATAAATGGCTGGACCGGGAGGGGATTTATGAACGGTCGGAGGGCTATGAGCCGGGGGCTTATGTGTCGGCGGACAGTCCCTATCGAAGCTTTTTCCGATTTAAGGATGAGAACGGCTGGCCTTACAACGCCAGCTATGAAGGCTGGTGGGATTACGAGACACTGCCGAAGCTGAACTATGAGGGGTCCGGCAGACTGTATGAGTATATCATGGAGATTGCCCGCAAATGGGTGTCGCCGCCCTACAGCGTGGACGGCTGGCGGCTGGATGTGGCCGCGGATCTGGGTCACAGCAGCCAGTTTAATCACCGGTTCTGGAGAGATTTCCGAAAGGCGGTCAAATCCGCCAATCCGGATGCCATTATCCTGGCGGAGCATTACGGCAACCCGGAATCCTGGCTGGAGGGCGACCAGTGGGACACGATCATGAATTATGACGCTTTTATGGAGCCTCTGACCTGGTTTTTGACCGGCATGGAGAAGCACAGCGACGAGTTCAATTCCAGCCTCTTCGGAGACGGCGACGCGTTCTTCCGCTCCATGAATTATTTTATGTGCCGCATGCATGAGACCTCCATTCTCACCTCCATGAATGAATTGTCCAATCACGACCATTCCCGTTTCATGACGCGGACTAACCGCACCAGGGGCAGGATCGGAATCTCCGGGCCTGCGGCTGCGGAGCAGGGAATCCATCCCGGGGTATTTAGGGAAGCGGTCATGGTTCAGATGACATGGCCCGGAGCGCCGACCATCTATTACGGGGACGAGACAGGGCTTTGCGGCTGGACGGATCCGGACAGCAGGCGGACCGATCCCTGGGGG
>CANQSK010000042.1 GCA_947626475.1 uncultured Lachnospiraceae bacterium | reverse complement strand
TTCCACCATCTTTCGGAATCTTCACCTTACATCCCAGATACATATGCGGCCTCCTTTAGAGGGTTATATAACCCTCTGTCATCATACCACATATGGCGCACAAATGCAATAGAAAAATGGCCGAAAAACCCATATTTCCGCGATTTCTCGGTCATTTTTTATTGCTGATTGCGAGTCCCAAACGTTAGAGGGTTAAAAATTGGGGAAGTTAAGGGGTAAAGTCAGACTGCCAATTCCGAAAGGGAAATGATAAGAAACCAATAAGTTTATATTGACTTATAAGTTTATGAAGAGGTATACTTTTACTAAGCTTTTTGTATTCAAAATTGGAAGATGATAGTTGAAAGGACAAGAAAAATGCCAAATCTTAACTTACAATTAAACGAATCAATTATTTTGCAAAAAGATGCCGTCCGCCATGGCAATGAGATGGTTGAATTGTATTTAACAAATCTTAATATTATTTATGTCCTTAAAGGAGTGTTTGGAAATGTTAAGAAAATTCAAAAATTACCTCTCAATCAAATTAAGGTTGTCAACGGGCGGGTACAAGCTTTTTTAGGGAATGAATCAAAAAACGGCTGGTTACAATTACAGCTTTACTTTATAAATGGGGTGGAAATTTTTGGATTTCCAAATAAAGAAAGAAGAGAAATATCAACATGGATAAATAATATTAGCCAAATTTTAACGGGAGAGGCGTCACAAGATGCCACTGTCAAAAATATAATGGCTATTCCCGGAACGGAATATATTGCTGAAACCATGAAGGACACGATAGGGGTATTTAAGGATAAATTTGGAATAAACAATAAAGGAAATCAAAAGCTTGAAAATGTGACTGTTAAATGTATAGGATGCATGGCGCCGTTATCAGGGAAAAAAGGTCAGACAGTGCGATGTAAATATTGCGATACGGATAACACATTATAAGTAAAGAGGTACAATAAAATGGGAATATTGAGAGCATTTACCGATTCAGTCGGCGGAGTTTTTGCGGATCAGTGGAAAGAGATAATAACGGCTGGCATTTTTGATGAGCATACAGTCGTTGCTCCGGGCGTTCTTAAAAATACCAATAATGGACGAGGAACAAATAACAGTGGCTCCATTGGGGTTTTATCGAATGGCTCTAAAATCTTTGTTCCTGAAAATACCGCCGCGTTTATTTTCAGTCAGTCCGGAATTGAAAATATCATAACTACGCCTGGAGAATTTGAATATCAGGATGGGGAAGAGAGTTTATTTAACGGTGACGGAGTAAAAAAATCAATAATTAAGCAAACAATGGATCGTATTGGTTACGGCGGAGTTCCTGTTTCGCAAAAAGAAATTGCTTTTGTTAATTTAAGGGAAATCCGTGGTATTCGATTTGGTACACGGGGGCCGCAGGTGTATAATGATCTTTTTTATGGATGTGATCTGGAAATTTATGCCTATGGGTCTTTTTCAATTAAAATTATTTCCCCTGAAAGATTTATTCGTAATTTCGTACCCGCAAACACGAATTATTATTCTTTCGATGATTCGAGGGCGCGTTCGCAAGTGCTGGCGGACTTTATTCAGTCGTTTGCGGTAGCGTTAAATTCACTTTCGAATTATTATAGGATATCACAGCTGCCTTCGCATGCAAATGATATTTCAAATAAAATCTCACAGGAATCTGCGAATGCAGGAACGTGGAAAGAACGATTTGGCTTTGAAATTGTACAGGTATCTATTGAAAATATTGAATTTTCACCTGAATCGCGAGAGTTAGTAAATAAATTTAACTCAAATAAGATGAGCTTGAAGGCATACGAGGATATTTCTCAGCGAGCTTCCAATATTTCAGCTCAACAGAAAATTGCTGAAGGGATTCAGGAAAATGGTTTGGGCAATATGGGCGGAATGGTTTTTGGCATGAATATGGCACAGAACTTGGGAATGAGGGCAGAAGATCAATCAAAACCGTCGATGTCTCTTGACGAGCAAATTGAAAACCTGAAAAAACTTAAAGAACTTGTTGATATGGGAGTATTAACACAGGAAGAATTTGAAGCAAAAAAGAGAGAAATAATGGGGTTGTAATTATGAGAAGAATATATTTATTATGCCATTGAGCGTCTGGACGGCTGATAAGGACGGTAACGGAGTGATCATTCAGGCCAAGGCCAGAGGCACATTGATCGGCTCCGCGGCGTCCGGTGAGGGAGAAGAAAGCGTAATTACTGCATAGTAAAAGAGGATTGCCGCGGCAGTCCTCTTTTTGACGTTAAACAGCATGATGGACAGGTTTCTTTTGTTCTTTCCTTCCGATTTCCATTACATCTTTTTTTGAGGCTCTGCGGCCCACTTCAAGGTTCAGATAGTTTGCCCCGATAATGAGTGCCGCGCCTATGTACGAATATATCGGAATGATCTGTTTGAACACGAACAGCGAGATAAGAAGCGTATAGACGTTTTGCACGTATGAATACGGCGACAACCGGGACGCTTCTGCTCTGCGGTATGCAAGGTTCAAAAACAACTGTCCGACGCTGACACCAAGGCCCATTCCGATCATATAGAGAAGGTCATGCAGCGAGCACAGGCCTTTCCCTTCAAGAATCAACTCCTTGCCAATGTACAGAGGCAGTGCGCATGCAGCCGACAGCGCGCAGTAGGAAAAGACTACGGTATACGGGCTCGCGGCATCGCGCAGTTTTCGTACGACACAGTATGCCGCGCCGCCGAAGACCGCGCCGAGGATGGCGAACAGGCAAAAAGGATCGGTGAGCAGCGCCGGTGACGGGCGCACTGTAATGAGCACCCCCAGGAAACATACCAGTACAACAAAATACTGTATGCGCCCTACCTTTTCCTTAAGCCAGAGCGCAGCGGTAATCATTGTAAAGATTGCCGATGTGGATGTCAGGACACTGAGCTCAAACAATGGGCGGCTGCTGAACGTGGTAGCGATGACCACGAACAGAGTGGAGAGAAATCCCCAGAAAGCCCGGTAGAACAGCAGCTTTGGGTCTTTCCCCACAAAACTGAGGTGCTGTTTCAGTAAAATAGCGCCGAAAATTATAACGCCCACCATATTATGGATGAACATTTTCTCAAAAACACCTGCCCGCGCCCCCAGAGCATTGGAAAAGCTCTGGTTCAGCGCGAAACCTAATGACGAAATGAGAATGAACAGCACTCCCAGAAGAAAATCCCGGTCAGTTCTTTCCTTTGCAGATCCAAATAGCATCTTGCCGTTCACTGATGAACTCCGCTCCGTTCTTTGTAATGTACGCTACATCCTCCTGGCCGATGCGCCCGCGGTCGAGATAGAGGTTTGCGTCGATTGTCAGCACAAGGCCTTCCTCAAGAAGTCCTTCGCCTGAGCCGCCGGGACGATGGCGAGTCATGCTGACGCCGCCGTCATGAGCGGCGCGGCCTACCTGATGGCCGAAAGAATACTTGAACTCAGGATATCCCTGTTCGATGAGTCCGTCGCGTGCGGCGCGGTCAGGCTGCCAGCCTGCATTGCCGGGCTTCATCAGCGCTACGCCCTTGTCGATGGCACGGTGCAGATTTGCAAGATGGTCCTTGTAAATCTGCGGCACATCAGTTTCGCCGTCTTTCAGCAGGTAGTAGGTGCGCTGAATATCTGAACAGTAGTCGTCCACCTTTACTCCGAAATCGAGATTGATAAGGTTACCCTTTTCCGCGCGCCGGTCACCGGGGCCGGCATGCCCGATTACAGGGTTTGGTCCAATGAAGACTCCGGGGTTCTGATTATGGTCCCACGCGTCTTCGACACCATAGTATTTGATGCGGCTTTGACAGAAATCATAGATGTCTTTTTGCGATACGCCTTCAGTAATGAAATCCGTCACTTCACGAAGGATCTGCTCCGTCACCTGTGTAGCTTTGCGGATACGGCGGAGTTCTTCAGGTGTCTTTCTCCCGCGCAGTTTGCCGATGATACCTTCGGCAGAGACGATCTTTCCTTCAAAGCCGCATTTGGCAAACAGCTCCATAAGATACAGGTACATGCCATGTGTCAGGCCGTCGGCCGCTACATCACGGGAATAGTTCAGAGCTATGGTTTGGGGCTTGAGACGCTGCATCATAGCGATAAATCCGGCTTCAAAATCGAGGCCGTAACATACGACTTCGTCATATGTCTTTGTCTGTTCAAGCCCTACATTATCGAGTTGGCTTGCCAGGGCAAGGCTTTTGCCGTCGCGTGTGACGAACACGCACGTCATGCCGCCGAATTCTACCGGACTGATGAGCGGGAGGACGGGGTCGTTGTTCATGATTGTCTCACGAGCGATGATAAGCCAGACATCTACACCTTCCTCCTGTACGATTCCACAGGCCTGGCGCATTTTTTCCTGATATAAATTCATTTGTTTTCCCTCCTTAAAACGCGGTCGCAGACCGCAAAATGATCCAAAGAAACCTCTCTGAGCCGGGGCGTGAGATTGCTGCATGCGGGCGCTGCGTACCGGCAGCGGCCTGCGAATGAGCATACGTCGTCACGGGTATTGATGGGACTGGGCAGTTCTCCGCTGAAGCGAATGGCGCTGCGGTTCTTCTGGATATTGGGGTCCGGAATCGGGATGGCAGAGATAAGCACTTCGGTATAGGGATGCGCGGGTTCCTTATACAGCATTTCCGAAGAGGCAAGTTCCACCATACTGCCCAGATACATCACGCCGACACGATCGCTGATATATTTAACCAGAGAAAGGTTGTGTGAAATGAAGATGAGCGTCAAATTGAATTCCCGCTGAAGATTCTTCAGCAGGTTGACGACCTGCGCCTGAATGGACACATCCAGAGCGCTGGTAGGCTCATCACAGATGATAACCTCCGGATTCACGGCAAGCGCCCGGGCAATGCCGATGCGCTGACGCTGTCCGCCGGAGAATTCATGAGGGAAGCGGTCAGCATGCTCCTCATTGAGGCCTACCATCATCAACAATTCGTTAATGCGCCTGTTCTGCGCGGCAGGGTCACCTTTCAGGATGCCATGGTTCAGCATACCTTCGCGTACGATCTCACGTACGGTCATACGCGGGTCAAGGGATGAGTATGGATCCTGAAAGATCATCTGTACCTCTTTGGCGTATTGATGAGCCTGCTCACGGTTCATTTTGAAAATGTCCTGTCCCTTGTACAGCACGGTTCCGGATGTGGCAGTATACAGGCGTTTGAGGGTACGTCCCAGTGTTGTTTTGCCGCAGCCGGACTCTCCTACAATGCCTACAGTCTCGCCTTTTTGAATAGTGAGCGATACATGATTGACTGCTTTCAGCGTATTTTTACGATCCAGTGTGAAATATTTACACAGATCGCGGATTTCAAACAATGGCTGAGTCTGCTTGTTCATACTAATACCTCCCAACCTGTTTTCTCACGGACAGCTTTTGCCTCCTCATCCAGCAAAAAGCATGAGCAAAAATGCCCAGGCTGTATTTCATGGGCTTCGGGAGCCTGCATGCGGCACAGGCGCATGGAATATTTGCACCGGGCGCTAAAAGCGCAGCCAGGAGCGGGATTAAGTGCGTCAGGCGGCGTGCCGCCGATGTAAGTAAGCTGCGCGTCACGCGGGGCATCAAGGCGTGGGATAGACTCCAGCAGTCCGCGGGTGTAGGGGTGAGAGGAGTGATAGAAAATCTGGTCGGATGTGCCGGATTCGACGATGTGGCCCGCGTACATGACGGCGATGCGGTCAGCATTAGCTGCCACGACGCCAAGGTCGTGCGTGATAAGCACAATGGAACAGCCCACTTCTTCGCGCAGCCTGGCCAGAAGGTCCATAATCTGGGCCTGGATAGTGACGTCCAGCGCAGTGGTGGGTTCATCGGCAATGAGTAACTTCGGCTTGCATGCGAGAGCGATAGCGATCATTACGCGCTGCCGCATGCCGCCTGAGAGGTTGTGGATATATTGATGAAAGCGTTTTTCGGGGTTGTTGATGCCTACCTGTCTCAGCAGCTCAAGGGCTTTTTCCTTCGCTTCCGCGCGTGTCAGTTTCTGGTGGCGCAGCAGGCTCTCCGTGATCTGCCTGCCGATCTTCATTGTCGGATTCAGCGAGGTCATTGCGTCCTGAAAGATAATGCCGATCTGAGAGCCGCGAATCTCCTGCATCTGGCGGTCGGTATAATCAGTGATGTCCTTTCCGTCGAATATGATACGGCCACCCATGAGCATACAGGGAGTAAGCTTGAGAATAGTCTGCATCATCACGCTCTTGCCGCTGCCGGACTCTCCCACAATGGCTAGGACTTCGCCGCGATTGAGCCGGAATGAGGCGTCACGCACGGCCTGGACTTCACCGTTGTAGGTATGAAAGTTAATCGAGAGATGCTCTACATTCAACAGTTCATTCATGGTCTTATGCCTCCTTCCTGTTTATCTGCGAAGTTTTGGATCCACCGCGTCTCGCAGGCCGTCGCCGATGAGCTGCAGGGACAGCATCAGCAAACTGATGACCGCTGAAGGGATGATCAGCTGATAGGGATAGTTGCGCATTTCCCGGATACCGGTGGAGATCAGCTGGCCCAGGCTGGTGAGCGGGGCCGAGAGGCCGATTCCGAGGAAACTCAGGAATGCCTCGGAAAAAATAGCGTTTGGGATAGCCATGGACAGCGATACGATAATGATACCCATACAGTTGGGGATCAGATGCCGAATCATGATGCTGACGGGCTTGGTATCCAGGTTGCGCGCGGCAAGGATATAATCCTCATTTTTGAGCGCAAGTATCTGTCCGCGTACAAGACGTGCCATAGACAGCCAGCCCGTAAGTGTAAGCGCCAGCAGGATAGGCATGAAACCTGAGCCGAGGACGATCATGATAATAATGACATAGATAAGGTATGGGATAGAGTCCATGATATCAACTGCCCGCATGATGACGACGTCTACCATATTGCCGAAATAACCGCTGATACAGCCGACGCATACGCCGATAACCGCCTGGACCACGGCAGCCGCAAAGCCGATGAGCAGCGAATAACGTGTACCGACCCAGACGCGGGCCCAAAGATCGCGCCCGAGCGTATCCACACCAAACCAATGCTCGGAATTGGGACCGAGTGCGGCACGGCCTTCTTCTGAAGCCAGCTTTTCCGCGACGGACGCGACATCGGTGGTACGGTAATCATATGAGGTCATAAACGGACCAATGATGGACATGACAATGATAAACGCAAGCACAACGATACTGATTAAGGCTACGCGATTGGAGAAGAATCTGCGCGCCACGTCACGGGCGTATGACAGCTGTGGTTTGGCGATGCGCTCAGCCTGCACAGTGTCAGCGCCCACATGTTCATATAATTCCTGTTTTGTCAGATCAGCCATTATGGTTTCCTCCCAATCGCACACGGGGATCCACCACACCGTACAGAATGTCAATGACGAAGTTTATGGTTACAAGGAAGATGCCATAGAAGATCGTCAGTCCCATGATAAGGGAATAGTCCTGTGTGTTGATGGATTCCACAAAATAGTTGCCGAGACCGGGTACGGCAAAGATGCTTTCCACTACAAACGAACCCATGAGCAGGGAAGCTGTAGTCGGGCCCAGGATGGACAAAAGCGGCAGCAGCGAGTTGCGGATCTCGTGGCTGAACAAAATCTGATGTTTTTTCAGTCCCTTCGAGCGCGCGGTCTTGACAAAATCGCTGTCAATGACTTCGAGCATACTGGTGCGCATAAAACGTGAAAATCTTGCGATGGTGGGCAGCGCCAGGGCGATCGTCGGCAATATAGTATGCTTAAATGATGTGTACCGCGCCACAGGAAAGATCGGAAACAGAATGGCGAATACATACTGCAAAAGCGATGCCACAACAAAACTTGGAATCGATATGCCGATGATGGCTATAATGATAGACAGGTAGTCCAGCGTCCTGTTGCGGTTAAGCGCCGCGAGAACGCCGAGTCCTACTCCGACGAACGTTGCCGTCAGTAAGGCGCGGATGCCCAGGTCAAATGACTGCGGGAACGCCGATTTAATGATGTCCGCCACAGGTTTTCCGCGGTAATATACGGAAATACCAAGCTCACCGCGCAGAAGATTGCCCATATACACGAAATATTGTTCGACTATAGGCTTATCAAAGCCGTACAGCGCGTTTAGCTCCGCGCGCACTTCATCGGTATATTCCGGGCCTGAGAACGGATCGCCCGGAATCAGTTTGATAGCGAAGAATACTACAGTACACAGCACAAAGATCGTCAGCAAGCTGATAATCAGGCGTTTGATGATATATTTTGCCATAAGGTTCACCACTCTTTATCATTTCACAAGTTTAAATATGTCATGATCTTCCATGAGATATTCCAACTCACCGTCGTGTTTAAAGCATACCGTTTCCTCACGCATGATCCACACCTCGTCATCCTTCCATTCGGGAATGCCGACCTTGGTGTTGAGTTCAAGGGCGTAGCAGGTGTTGGGGTACAACGGATATTCACCCATGCCGCCTACAGGGCCATCTTTGTAATACAGACCAATCGTCGGGCCGGCAGCGTGGCCATGTACGCCGATGGGGTGTGTATATAAATGCGGGCGCAGGCCTTCTTCCTTGGCCTGTTGTACCGATTTAACAAGGATTTCATCACCGGTACGGCCCGTGATGCAGTTCTCGGCCACAATGTCCATAAAACGCAGCGTGTTCTTATATGCGTGCTGCAAATACTCGGGCGGTTCGGTTTCTCCGGGATACGGCACATAGAAGATGCGCTGTGTATCGGTGCAAAGACCCATATATTTCAGACCAAAGTCACAATGTAAGATATCGCCCTGCAAAATGATTTCATCGCGGATACGGCCGCTTGGGTTGAATCTGCGCTGCAGGTCGACGGTCGGCGTGAACCAGCACTCGAGTCCCTGCAGGCTGACAGCCTCCATTAAAAACCATTCGACATCCGTTGTCGTCGTGACACCTGGCGTAATGACGCGGGACGAGAACGCTTCCTCAATGATTTCCTGAGCAAGACGGTTGACAGCACGGTAGCGCACCAGTTCCTGGCGGGTGCGCGTCTGCAGCCAATCGGTAACAATGTGCTCTGCGCTGATAACTTTTGAAAGAATCTCCGGAGTCATTGCCGCGGCGAACATATCATAAATTCCTTTTGACAGGCCGTCCGCAAACTGATTCTCGGCGCAGAAATCCAGCGCGATATTTGAGGGATTCAGCTTTTCGATCGTCTCGCGCAGAAGCTCCATGCGGTCTTTGGGCGGAGCCCAGGGGATGACAGTGTACATGCCCTTGAAGTCACGGTCATTGCCCAGACAGTAACGGTCCACATGGCCGTTTTCGGTCCGATAGAAGATCAGGCATGACAGACGCCGCGCATAGCGCGCCATGGCTGGAACCATTGACAGGTATACAGGATCCTCATTATATTCACGGTTCATTACGATCCACATTGAGATATTCTGGCGCTTCATCAGCTGCGGCAGAAGATTGTCAAGACGGTCGCGCAGTGTTTCGTCAAACAGCTGTGCCTGCTCTCGTATAGGTAGTACTTTGCGTTCCATATTATTATAGTTCACTCCTTTTCTCAAAGATACAGTTGGATAAACAGGATTGCAGCCATGCCGAAGCAGTATGGCTGCAATCAAATCAGAGATTAATTTGATACGCGGATTCAGGGAGTCTTGTCGCCAAAAACATAGTCAAGATCCGCGCCTGTCATATTCCGGTTGATATTGGTAAAGCCGTCAGCCATCAGCCATGCAGCCCGTGTAAAGTACAGGGGGATGATCGGACCGTCTGAAAGCAGATATTCTTCCATTGCGACGAGATCCTCCGTGCGCTGCGTCTCATCGGCAGCCACCCAGGAATCAGCAAGGATTTCAGCGTACTCGTCGCTGTGCCAACGCATGAATGTATCGGCGTACAGACCTTCGCCATCAAATATCTTCAGGAATGTAGAGGCGTCGTCAACATCCGGGCCGGTGCCTGCCAACGCAAAATCATAACGGTAACCTTCGCGCAGCGTAGACCAGAACGTAGCGGACGGAATGGTGTCAATCTCAATCTTGATACCGATCTGCGAGCAGACATCCTGTATGTACTGTGCGGCTGTCTGGCGGACAGCAGCGTCGCTGACAACAAGGGTGAACGAAGGCATCGCATCCACGGTGGCGCCCAGCGTCTCAAGTGCGGAGTCAAGCTTTTCCTGAGCCTTGGTCAGGTCTGCCTTGATGGTGAAGGGAGAATCGATGGTCACATTGGCATCAGCTTTTTTGCCGCCCTTATAACCGGTAGCGGATGTCGGAACAAATTCTGTGGTCGGCTGGTACGCGCCTCCGTAAACGGAATTGACGAAGTCCTCCCGGTCGATGCAGGCAGAGACAGCTTCAATGAAATCGCGGTTGGCGAGATATTTCGCTGTCTCGTCAGTCTGGCCGTCTGTGGTAAACTGGATATAGAAGTTTGAACCATCCTCATAATACATGATGCCCTTATCCTCAAAATCAGCATACATTGTTTCGGGTACAGTCAGGATGTCGATTTCGCCGTTCTCGTACATGTTCACCTGTGTTGTGTCATCCTTTACAGTGTAGATTTCTACGCGGCTGAAGTTGACTTTCCCGGCATCCCAATAGTCGGGATTCGGTTCCAGGACCATGACATCGTTAGGTCTCCATTCCGTAAGCAGGAACGGACCATTCATGGCCTCGGGAACGCTTTGATAATATGCGTCGCCGCCCTCAGCATACTTATCAGTGCGTACGACTGTCGTGGCTGACATCGCGAATACGTCCATCATAAATGGAACCGGGTAATTTAATGTAACTTCCAGCGTCTTGTCATCGAGGGCAGTGGCGTTGGCTTTGCCGTCTACAGTGAAATAGTCGGTGAACTGCGCCATTGGGGTAGCGCGCTGGATCAGCAGATCCCAGGAGTCTATGAAATCCTGGGCTGTGATGGGTACGCCGTCATTCCATGACGCATCGCGCAGATGAAACGTATAAGTGAGATTGTCATCTGAAATTTCCCACGACTCTGCCATCCCGGGCAAAATTTCGCCATTATAGCGGCGGACAAGTCCTTCAAAAATCGCGCCGGTTACAGTGGTGATCCATTTGCCGCTGCCAAGCTGCGGGTCAAGAGAAGTCGGTTCTGTCAGTGTGGCAAAGCGAAGAACCTTTTCGGTTTTGCTGCTTTCCCCGGTGCTTGCAGCGGCACCATCTCCGGCACTTCCTCCAGCGCTTTCTTCGGCACTTGTCCCAGCGCTCTCGGTGCTGGGCGGTGCACAGGCCACTAAAGTCGTCAGCGCGATTGCGGCAGTCATAGAGGCTGCTAACACTTGTTTCATCAATTTCCTGTTTCTCATGTTACCTATTCCTCCCTTATCTTATTTGTGTAATAACACAGAGATACCGCCGGACTCTGCCAGTGTAAAAAACAGGTCACTTTATTGCGGTAATGCGGTAATGAATTTTAATGTATTTACATTACAACCTTTAAAGAAAGATGTCAATGTGTATTTATAATTTTTTTGAAAATTGTATAAATTTTCACATATCAAGTCGAAATCACACCGTTTTTTCGTGCGAAATCATATAGACTTTTAAATTTTGAACGATTATACTATATTCATGCGGTTTTTGAATTTTAAAGTTTATACACTAATTTTTGAATCATGCAGATCTATTGAAGGAGAATGTATTATGAAAGCCCCCTTGAAACGTTTTTTGAATTACGTCGCTGTTGACACGCAGTCAGCCTTTGGAGTTGACGATATTCCCAGTACTTCCGGTCAGTTTGATCTGGCGCGTATCATCTGCGGTGAACTGGAAGCCATCGGGGCCAGGGATGTTGAACTGACTGAACACTGCCACATTTACGCGAAGCTGCCCGGCAATGCGGATGGAGTGCCGGCTGTCGGTTTTATTGCTCATCTTGACACTTCTCCGGCCCTGAGCGGCAAAGATATCAAGCCCCGCATTGTACACGATTATGATGGGGGCGATATTATGCTGAACGAAAAGACAGGCTGTACGCTGCGTATCCAGGATTATCCTGAGCTTAAACGATATAAGGGAGGCAGTCTTGTGGTGACAGACGGCACGACGCTGCTCGGTTCGGATGATAAATCCGGCATCACGGAGATTATGGGCATGCTGGAGTATTATGCGGAGCATCCTGAGCTACCCCACGGTGATATCTGCGTGGCGTTTACGCCTGATGAGGAGATTGGACGCGGTACGGAATGCTTTGATATTGAGCGGTTCGGCGCAAAGCTGGCATATACGGTGGATGGCGCTGACCTTGGCAAGATCAGTTTTGAAAATCTGAACTCAGCTGAGGCGCGCATTACAGTAAATGGGACGTCCATTCATCCGGGCCGCGGCAAGAATAAGCTGAAAAATGCCGTGCTGATGGCTATAGAGCTGCAGAATATGCTGCCTGCCGCCGAGACGCCAAGCCACACTGAGGGTTACGAGGGATTTTATCATCTGACAGAATTTTGCGGTGATGTAGAGAAAGCGGAGCTGGTGTACAAGGTGAGTGATTTTGAACAGGAAAAGTTTGAAGGCCGAAAGGAGCGGCTGCGCCTTGCGTGCGAATATCTAAACGGTGTATACGGCGCAGGGACATTTGTTATCTCGGTGAAGGATACGATGCGCAACATGCGTGAGGCCATTGAACCGCATTATGAGCTGGTGGAAAACGCGATGGCGGCCATGCGCGATGTGGGCGTCGAGCCGGAGCTGATGCCCTGCCGCGGCGGAACAGACGGCGTGCGTCTGTCGTTTATGGGGCTGCCGTGTCCGAATCTGAACACCGGCAGTCACAACTGCCATGGCCGTTTTGAATGTGTGCCGGTTGAGTCTCTTGAGAAGATTACAGAGATGCTGATAGCGCTGGTAAAACGTTATGCGGTGAAGGTATAGAAGATTGCTTCCTGATTATCGGATGGAAAATTTTTCTTTTCCATCCGGTTTATGGTGGTATAATGATGTTATACAAGGTGATAGAGGAGGAAGCGGGCGTGGATATTCTGGAGGTTATTCGGACACAATATACGAGCCTGAGCCGTGCGCAGAAAAAAATTGCGGACTATATTCTGAACCAGCCGGAGGAGGCGTGTTTTGCATCGCTAAAAGAGCTGACTGAGACTGTGGGTGTGACGGAGGTCACGATGATGAACTTTGCGCGCCGTATAGGAGTGGACGGTTTCAGCGGGCTCAAACGCGAATTGCAGAACCATATTCGTCAGCGCCTGTCACCGAACCAAAAGATTGCGCGTGCTGTTGAGACGGTACGCCGGAGAAAAAATCGTCTCTATTCCGTCTTCCTTGAAAATGAATTGACGGGCGTATCATCCACGTATGCCGGTATTCCTGAAGAGCAGCTGTACTATGCAGCTTCGCTTGTATGCCGCGCGCAGCGCATTTATTTGCTGGGTTACGATGTGTCGATGCCTGTTGTGCATTTTCTGCGCCTGCGCCTGCATTATCTGGGATTTAATGCCGTTCAGCTTGACCTCGCTGATAGGGGCCAGTTATTGCTGTCCCTGGCCCAGGAAAACGTGTCCGACCTGGTAATCCTCGTGTCGTTTCCCAATCATTCGGTGGAGATGGAGCGTATCGGGGAATATCTCTATGGCCGGAATATGCCTTTTATAGCTATCGTGGATCAGGCCTCCGCGCCTGTGGCGCGTCATGCCGAATTGACTCTCGCGTGCGCTACGGCAGATCCGCTGTTTTATAATACGATTACTGCCGCGGTATCTCTGGTAAACGTACTGTGCGCATGCATCGCAACAGAAAATGAAGATTATCTGCGAAAAATGCGCCATGATGTGGAAGATGCGTTTGGGGTAATCTTTGGAGAGACTGAGGAAAGATAGAAAGTGCCGCGCAAACGATCAGAGCTTAGGATGATTTCTGGCCGTTGCGCGGCTTTTTTTATTTATACAATGAAGTAGATGATTGAATATTGACAAAAAGCAATCATTATACTATAATCATGATAGGGAAAATAAAAAATAACATCATTGGATATATAGAGGAGAAGATATTTGGATATAAAGAAGAAGGACATAGAACAGTATCTTTCCGAGGTGAAAGAAGCTGTCCTGCATGGCAGATACCGGCTTGACCGGAATACCAGACGACAGGATAATATCAACCTGTTTCTGGATTATTAACAAGTTGGAGGGCTGTTTTGTAATTGTTATTTCGTTTCATGAACAGAAGTATCCGCTTACATACTATTTTAAATAATCAGGAGCAAATTGGAGGTAATTATTATGATGGAAAAAGTAAGAAGAGATTTCTGCATAGAGTGCAGAAAAGAAACTGAATACATCTTGCAAAAGAAAGACATCGTAAAGAATATAAAGGATAAGAATTACACGTTTGAAATCACTGTCGCAGTATGCGTAGAGTGCGGTGAAGAAATGAGCATTCCCGGACTCATTGATAAAAATATTCAGGAAATTGATGAACAGTACAGAAAAATGGAAGGTATCGTGTCCATAGATGATATTGAAAAGCTTATGAAGATTTACAAGATTGGTAAGGCGCCTTTGTCTCTGGCATTGGGATTTGGAGAGGTGACCATACCGAGATATCTGGAAGGGCAGATTCCATCCAAAGAATATTCAGATGTTGTAAAAGCAGCGCTGGCATCTCCGGCATATATGAAAGGAAAACTTGCGGAAAACAGGGAGAAGCTGACAGATGCGGCATATAAAAAAGCGGTGGCGGCAGCCGTCAGTATTGAGAAGCTGTTTTCAGTTTCCGATAAGATGCTTGGGGGAATTGCCTATATATTTGAAAGGCTGGAGGAAGTAACTCCGCTCACGATGCAGAAACTGCTTTATTTTATGCAGGGCATTTATTCCGCTTTGTATGGAAGGCCAATTTTTGCGGAAGACTGCAGGGCGTGGATTCACGGTCCGGTTTACCCTGAGGTATATGATCTGTTTAGAGATTTTAAATATAACCCGATAGATGATGCCCGCTTTGCTCTTCTGGAAGGAACAGAGGATGCGCTGACGGACGATGAGAGGAGGGTTATGGATCTTGTTGTGAATACGTTTGGCATATACAGCGGAAAAGTATTGGAAAAGATCACACACAATGAGGCTCCCTGGGTTGAGGCGAGGAAGGGATATGGTGACGGTATTCCGTCCAGTGAGATTGTGCCGAAAGAGAGGATGATGAAGTATTATATGGCTGTGAACCGGAAATATGGTATCGATACCGAGGCTGGTTTGCAGGCCTATATTCATGATATGCTTGATAAGGCGTCCCAGCCCAGAACAGCCGGACCGAATCCGTAAAGTCAGCCTGCTTATTCCGAAAAAAGGTGTGTGCACACCTTTTTTCGGAATAGAATCGGAGGCGCCAAAATGGAAATAAAGCGTGACGACTATCTGAATAAACTGATCCGGCGGGATGAACATGGCATTGTTACCATGGGAATCCGGGAGTTTCTGATGGATCCGAACAGCCTGGAAAGTTGAAAAAAAGATTGCCATTTATTGGACGTGATAGTATAATCTCCACGTAGGCAATAAGCAGTGCGGCTTCGCAGGCAGGAGGCTTTCGAGCGCACACTGCGTATGTATAAGGAAACGGAGACTTAGTTATGGCATTGAAGAAAAAGCCGGTGACCGGCATGAGGGATATCCTGCCGGCTGAGATGCAGGTAAGGGATTTCGTGATGAACCAGATCAAGGAGACCTACCGGGGCTTTGGGTTCACTCAGATGGAGACGCCCTGCGTGGAGCATATCGAGAATCTGACCAGCAAGCAGGGCGGAGACAATGAAAAGCTGATTTTTAAGATTTTGAAGCGCGGCGAGAAACTGAATCTGGAGACGGCCGCGGAGGAAAATGATCTGGTGGATACGGGACTTCGGTATGATCTGACGGTGCCGCTGGCCAGGTACTACTCCAACAACGCGGCGCAGCTGCCGTCGCCCTTTAAGGCGCTTCAGATGGGCAGCGTGTGGAGGGCGGACCGGCCGCAGAGAGGGCGTTTCAGGCAGTTTACTCAGTGCGACATCGATATTCTGGGAGATCCCACTTCAATGGCTGAGATTGAGCTGATCCTGGCGACGACTACTGCGCTGGGGAAGATCTGTCCGGACAATCAATTTGAGGTGCGGATCAACGACCGGAATATCCTGCGGGGCATGGCGCTTTACTGCGGATTTGCCGAGGACAGCCTGGAGTCGGTGTTCATTACCCTGGATAAGATGGACAAGATCGGCCGTGACGGCGTGGCGGCGGAGCTTATGGAGAACGGCCATGACGAAGCTTCCGTGAATAAATATATGGAGCTTCTGACAGGTGTTGCCAACGATGCGGCGGGCGTACGGAAGCTGGGAGAGATTCTGGCGGATGTAATGCCTGCAAGCGTCACGGACAACCTGGCTCACATCATGGATACGGTGACGGAGGTCAGTGAGACGGAGTTTACCCTTCATTTTGATCCGACGCTGGTGCGCGGGATGTCTTATTATACCGGAACGATTTTTGAGGTATCCATGGAAGGCCTTGGCATCTCAGTGGCAGGCGGCGGCCGTTATGACAAGATGATAGGAAAGTTTACCGGGACGGATACTCCGGCCTGCGGCTTCTCCATCGGCTTTGAGCGGATCGTTACCATACTGATGGAGCAGGGCGGCAAAGTGCAGGATACGGCGGTACGGAAGGCCTATCTGGTGGAGAAAGGCATGGATGGCGGCCGATTTGCGCAGATTATGAAACAGGCCATGGCCGAGAGGAAGGCCGGCATCCAGGTGCTGGTATCCCAGATGAACAAGAACAAGAAATTCCAGAAAGAACAGCTGACCAAAGAGGGCTACACGGAGTTTGTGGAGTTCTACCGGGAAGCATTGAAATAGAAGGAGAATACACATGGCAGAATCAATGTTGGGTTTAAAGCGATCCCACCGCTGTACGGAGCTTGGCCTGGAGAATGCGGGCCAGGAAGTGACCGTCATGGGCTGGGTGCAGAAAAGCAGAAATAAAGGCGGAATCATTTTCGTGGATCTGCGGGACCGTTCCGGCATCCTCCAGATCATCTTTGAGGAGAGCGACTGCGGAGGCGAAAATTTTGCCAAGGCGGAGAGACTGAGAAGCGAATTTGTGATTGCCGTTACCGGCTGTGTGGAGAAGCGCTCCGGCGCGGCCAATGAAAATCTTGCCACCGGCGCGATCGAGGTTCGGGCGAAATCCCTGCGGATCCTGTCGGAATCCGAGACGCCTCCCTTCCCTGTGGAGGAAAATTCCAAGACCAGGGAAGAACTGCGGCTGAAATACCGTTTCCTGGATCTGAGAAGGCCGGATATTCAGAGAAATCTTATGTTCCGCAGCAGGATTGCCATTCTGACCCGCCAGTTTCTGGCGGCGGAGGGGTTCCTGGAGATCGAGACGCCCACTCTGATCAAGAGTACGCCGGAGGGAGCCAGAGATTATCTGGTGCCCAGCCGCGTCCATCCCGGCTCTTTCTATGCTCTGCCTCAGTCGCCTCAGCTGTTTAAGCAGCTTCTGATGTGCTCCGGGTATGACCGCTATTTCCAGATTGCCCGCTGCTACCGTGACGAGGATCTGCGGGCTGACCGGCAGCCGGAGTTTACTCAGATCGATATGGAGCTTTCCTTTGTGGATGTGGACGATGTGCTGGACGTCAATGAGAGGCTGCTTCATTATCTGTTTAAAGAGCTGCTGAACGTGGAGGTTCCCCTGCCGATTCAGCGGATGACCTGGCAGGAGGCCATGGACCGGTTCGGCTCCGACAAGCCGGATCTGCGCTTCGGCATGGAGCTGAAGGATGTATCTGCTGTGGTGAAGGACTGCGAGTTCGCGGTGTTTAAGGGCGCTCTTGAAAATGGAGGAACTGTCCGGGGCATCAATGCCAAAGGCCAGGGTTCCATGCCCAGAAAGAAGATTGACGCCCTTGTGGCCTTTGCCAAGGATTTCGGAGCCAAGGGGCTGGCTTATCTGTCCATTCAGGAGGACGGCACGTACAAATCCTCCTTTGCCAAGTTCATGACCGAGGAACAGCTGGCTGCGCTGGTGGCTGCCATGGATGGTCAGCCGGGAGACCTGCTTCTGTTTGCGGCTGATAAAAAAGAGGTGGTTTGGAGCGTTCTGGGCAATCTGCGTCTGGAACTGGCCCGGCAGCTGGACCTTCTTAAGAAGGATGACTATAAGTTTTTGTGGGTGACAGAGTTCCCCCTTCTGGAGTACTCGGAGGAGGAGCAGCGCTACGTGGCCATGCACCATCCCTTTACCATGCCTATGGATGAGGACTGGCATCTGATCGATTCCGACCCCGGTGCGGTCCGGGCCAAGGCCTACGATATCGTGCTGAACGGCACGGAGCTGGGCGGCGGTTCCGTGCGTATCCATCAGAGCGACATTCAGTCCAAGATGTTTGAGGTGCTGGGATTTACGCCGGAGCGGGCCCAGGAGCAGTTCGGGTTCCTTCTTGATGCTTTCCGGTACGGAGTTCCGCCTCACGCCGGACTGGCCTACGGTTTCGACCGTCTGGCCATGCTGATGGTGGGAGCGGACAATATCCGCGACGTCATTGCCTTCCCCAAGGTGAAGGACGCGTCCTGCCTGATGACGGAGGCTCCGTCTCCCGTAGACGAAAAGCAGCTTCAGGAACTGGGGATTGAGATAGTGAAGACAGAGGATAAGTAGGCGATAGAATGGCGGAAATGCGATTGTATTTCCGCCGTTTTTGTGCTAGGATAAAGGTAATCAATAATAATAAGGAGGAAGACTGCTATGAAAATAGCTCTGATTAATGAGAACAGCCAGGCGTCGAAGAATGCTCTGATCTGTGAAACGCTGAAAAAGGTTGTGGAACCGATGGGACACACGGTTTACAATTACGGAATGTATTCTCCCGATGACGCCGCTCAGCTGACCTATGTTATGAACGGTCTTCTGGCTGCGATTCTGCTGAACTCTAAGGCTGCGGATTATGTAGTAACCGGCTGCGGTACCGGTGAGGGCGCTATGCTGGCATGCAATTCCTTCCCCGGAGTGCTCTGCGGACATATTGTGGACGCGGAGGACGGATTTATGTTTGCCCAGATCAACGACGGCAACGCCGTGGCGCTTCCTTTTGCCAAGGGCTTTGGCTGGGGCGGAGAGATTCGTCTTGAGTACATATTTGAGAAATTGTTCGGCTGTGAGAGCGGCGGCGGATATCCCAAGGAGCGCGTGGTTCCGGAGCAGAGAAACAAAAAGATCCTGGATGGCGTGAAGCTGATCACCCATACGGATATGATGACCATTCTGAAGAATATTGACCAGGATTTCCTGAAGACGACCATTAGCGGCGAGAAGTTCCAGGAATATTTCTTCGCCAACTGCCAGATACAGGAGATTGCCGATTATCTGAAAGGCGTGCTGAACGCCTGACGAAGCGGCGCGGGATACTGGATTTATGAGACGGACAGGCCGGCCATGAGCGCCGGCCTGTTTTTTGATGGTCTGCCGCGGGCCTCTGGGGCGCAGGATTGTGAAATGTCTGTGAACATATAGAAAACGGCATCATTATCTGATATAATGGGGACACTGAGAGCAGGAGGTGTCGAATGGAACAGTTGAAGATACTGGTGGTGGATGACGAGGCCCGTATGAGAAAGCTGGTGAAAGACTTTCTGACCGTGAAAGGGTTTCGCGTGATAGAGGCGGCTGACGGCGAGGAGGCCGTGAATTTATTTTTGGAGCAGAAGGACATTGCATTGATTCTTCTGGATGTGATGATGCCCAAGATGGACGGATGGGAAGTGGTGAAGACCATCCGCAAGCTGTCGCAGGTGCCGATCATCATGCTGACGGCCAGAGGCGAGGAGCGTGATGAGCTGCAGGGCTTTGATCTGGGAGTGGACGAGTACATTTCCAAGCCTTTCAGCCCCAAGATTCTGGTTGCCAGGGTGGAAGCGATCCTGCGCCGCAGCAACGCCGCGTCCAGCGATATGCTGGAGATCGGAGGTATTCAGGTGAACCGGGCGGCCCATATTGTGACGATTGACGGCAAGCCCATTGATCTGAGCTATAAGGAATTTGAACTGCTTACCTATTTTATGGAGAACCGGGGACTGGCCCTGTCCAGGGAGAAGATACTGAACAATGTATGGAATTACGATTATTTCGGAGACGCCCGGACCATAGATACTCACGTAAAGAAGCTGCGGAGCAAGATGGGCGCGAAGGGAGATTACATTAAAACCATCTGGGGAATGGGATACAAATTTGAGGTAGAGGAATGAAACAGTCGATCCGGGTTCGGTTTACATTAATTTTCGTGGGCCTGACGGCGTTGATCCTGATTGGCATATGGGGCGTCAACAATCTGCTTCTGGAACGGTTTTACGTAGACCAGAAGGTAGATACGCTGCGCCGCGCCTACAGCCAGGTAGACGCGCTGACAATTAAAAAGATGGAAGAGGGCGGCAGCATCCGGGATGAATTTCCAGCGGTCAACTATTTTGACAGCGGAGAGCAGACGGAGGGGGTCCAGCTGCTGCGGACGCTGGGGGATAAGAGCAATATCATGACGATCATGGTGGACGGAATTAATGATCATCCTATCGTCTCTTCCGGCCGCGACGTCAGATTTATGATGAACCGGTTAAGGCAATATATCGTCGGCAGCACCGGACTCAGGAATGAGACGATCCTTGAGACGAATCAGTATACGATCCAGCAGAGTTTTGACAGCCGCTCCGGTTCCTTCTATCTGGAATGCTGGGGATTTCTTTCTGACAACAGCACCATTATCATCATGTCTACGCCTCTGGCCAGCATTCGTGAGAGCGTTAAAATGTCCAACCAGTTTCTGGCCTACGTCGGTGTGGCTGCTTTGGTGCTCAGCAGCCTGATCATGTATTTTGCCACGAAGAAGGTTACTTCGCCGATTCTGAAGCTGGCCAATATTTCAGAGCGCATGTCCAATCTGGATTTTGAGGCCAAATATGACGGCGACGCCCAGGATGAGATCGGCGTGCTGGGGAGCAGCATGAACGCGCTGTCCGACAGGCTGAAGGAGACTATCGGAGAGCTGAAATCGGCCAATATTGAACTGCAGAAGGATATTCAGGAAAAAATACAGATCGACGAGATGCGGAAAGAGTTTATCGCCAACGTATCCCATGAACTTAAGACGCCGATTGCCCTGATTCAGGGGTATGCGGAGGGACTGACGGAAGGTATGGCGGAGGACAAGGAGAGCCGGGACTATTACTGCGACGTGATCATGGACGAGGCCGGAAAGATGAACAAAATGGTCCGCCAGCTTCTGACCCTGACGGCCCTTGAGTTCGGCAACGACCAGGTGACGGTGGAGCGGTTTGACCTGACACAGGTGATACAGGGAGTTTTGACTTCCGCCAGTATTCTGATTCAGCAGAAGGAGGCCCATATTCAGTTTCCGGTGACGGAGCCGGTCTATGTGTGGGCGGATGAGTTTAAGATTGAGGAGGTTGTCACCAACTATCTGAGCAACGCCCTGAACCATCTGGGCGGCGAGAGGATCATCCGGATAAATATAGAAGAACTGGACGGGACGGCCCGTGTGACGGTGATGAATACCGGGGATCCGATACCGGAAGAGGAATTTGCGAACATATGGACCAAGTTTTATAAGGTAGATAAAGCCCGGACCAGAGAGTACGGCGGAAGCGGCATCGGTCTGTCTATCGTCAAGGCGATCATGGATTCTCATCACAGGGAATGCGGCGCCCGCAATGTGAAGGACGGCGTGGAGTTCTGGTTTACTCTGGACACCAAAAATGCCGATTAAAAAATTATTGAAAGAATTTGTAAAAAGCTG
Organism: uncultured Lachnospiraceae bacterium; assembly: GCA_947626475.1. GTDB lineage: Bacteria > Bacillota > Clostridia > Lachnospirales > Lachnospiraceae > UBA3402. The sequence goes on along the minus strand of CANQSK010000042.1, from coordinate 250 downwards.
TTGACAATTCCAAAATGGTCTGGTATTATAATTCTCGCCCCTCAAAAAAGGGGCAAGAAACGGACCTTGATAATCGAAGACTGAACAGTATGTAAGACCCTGAAGATTTCCGAGGACACCAGTCCGGGGCGCTTAGCGTTCCGGGCATAAGGGAGAGGGGAGACCCGCTTCCTGGTGTTCAAATGAGAGAAATTCAGAAGCGATACAGAAATGTATACGAACCAAACAGCAGTAAAGAGGGAAAAGGATT
>CANQSK010000041.1 GCA_947626475.1 uncultured Lachnospiraceae bacterium | reverse complement strand
AATGAGTGAAAGACTAAAATCAACTTAACCCCTTTCAAAGTGGAAATAAACTTTTCACTTCACTGACAGAAGATTTTTTCGGCAACCATCATTCGGCCATTGAAGTTAAGGTCAAAATGATATATGATGGTAAAGAAGGGGACATCATCAATCAATATGTCGGCTTTACACGGGTTTATAACGAGCAGGTGAGACAGTATGGAAGAACCCGGCAGGCCGTCATGGAAACGATCCGTATCTGCAGGGACAGGAATTATCTTAAAGAGTATCTGGAGGCAAGGGAGAAGGAGGTTGTCAATATTATGATGACGCTTTTCGATGATGAATATATCTATAAGACGTATGTGGAGAGTGAAAAGAAGGAAGCGGCCCAAAAAGCTGCTCAGGAAGCTGCTCAGGAAGCGACCAGAAAGGCTAATGTAAAGACAGCCCGCAGTCTTTATGAGAGCGGTGTCAGCCTGGATGTGATCGCCCATGCGGTCGGCCAGTCGACGAAGACAGTGGAAGAATGGCTTGGACTTGCTTCAGCGTAGTCATTTTAGGGCTGGATAAGCTTTCATAGAAAAATAGGTCAATTGATAGGTCAATTTAATTTAACCAAGGCGAGAAATCCCGGAAAATAGAGGATGAATGGGCTGTAGAATAACGGACTCTGACTCCGTCATTTTCAAGGTTCGAATCCTTGTAGCCCAGCTGAACAGGCCCCGGAAGAGCAGTCTTCCGGGGTTTTTCTTTGTTCGGAAATTGCTTAAATACTGAATTTTTCGGCGGTGAAAGCCGTATGGGCGGCGTTTTCAGCGGGTCAGCCAGGAAATGGTGGTTTCCTTAAAAAACTGTGTGAAGCGAATTTCCTTGTAAATATTATGGCAATCGCATATAATAGATTTGTTATCCGATTGCCTGATTTATTTACAGTTAGCGGCTATAAGGTATTCTTTCGGTCCAATGAAAAAATGAGCCTGATGGTACAGTGGGAGCATATCAGTGAGCGTTGGGTTTATTGTTTTGAATTGGAGAAGGGTGATTATTGCATCTGGGTAAAGTTATGAATGAAAAAGAACTCCTTTATGTAAAAACGATTGCAGAAGAGAGAAATATAACGCGGGCGGCTGAAAAACTGCATATTGCCCAGCCGTCACTGACGCAGTGCGTCCAGAGGATCGAGAAGTCTTTGGGGTGTTCTTTATTTCACCGCACGAATACGGGAATGATGCTGACGGACAGCGGAGAACTATATTATCAGGTGGCCTGCCGGACCTTGGAATTGTGGGATCGTTTTTCACAGGAATTATCAAACCGAAATCATGCGGGCGGTCGTTTGACCCTTGGCGCCAGCTGGTACAATACCATTCTGATCTTATCACAGATTTTGCCGGAATATAATCGCCTCTATCCAAAGGTAGAGGTACAGTTAGTAGAAAAGAATACCCAGGAGCTGGCCAGACTTTTGATCGACGGTGATGTGGATGCCATATTGATTCATCAGTATCCGGATGAATATCCCGAGCAGAGATTGATTGAATCCAAAAAGGTAGTTTGTGTGCCGGTTCTAAAAGAAAGATTTTGTGTGGCGGCCCATGAAAAGTTTCATCTGGAAGCGGACGGCGACGCGGAGAATGGGGAAGATTTTCCTTTGTTGGATCTGAAGAAAATATCGGGTATTCCGTTTGTTCGATTCAGCAGAAACCAGCGGATCCGTCATATTTCGGATTTTGTGTTGGAGAGGGCGGGAATTCAGGTTCCGACGGTTGTATCCGTTTATGGTTTTCCCAGCGCTCTGGACTGTGTAAGCGGGGGGATGGGAATCACATTTTTGCCGGAACTGTATGTGCGGAAGATTCAAAAAGATTATCCGAATTTAAAATGTTTTCGGATTGACAACAGCAGCGCCGCGTATTGGACTGCGGCCGTGTGCTATTATCAATCCGATTATCAGCCGTTGGCGCTTCAGTCGTTTTTGGATTTATTGAAGCTTATTTGATATGCTCTTCCGACCATTTTTTTATAAATTCCGCAATTTCCAGATTATTCTGCTCCAGCATCATCATATGACTGTTTCCGTGGATTCCTACATCTTCCAGACGAACAAAATCATGGGATACACCGCACTGGTTCAGCACATAAGAGATAAGGTGGTCGCCTCCGGCATGCTGAGAAGCCTCACTTACGATAAGGAGGATGGGAATTCCTTTGAAATTGGGGAGCTGAGGAGCCGGCTCCGCCATAACCCACCCATCATTTCTTTCCGGATTATCGCTTTTTAAAAGCCGCAGTTTGAATTCTCCCGGTTTTTCTACCGGAGGATCGTAGTGAAGCGGCAGGTCAGCGATGCCATAGTTTTTGGCAACGGGATTGGTTAAATCAAAAGAAAACGGCGGTCCGGACGGTTCCAGCGCAATGATGCCGGATACCAGCTCCGGGTACCGGTCAGCCAAAAGCCACCCAAAAGGCCCTGCCTGAGAGTGAGTCAGCAGGATAGCCGGCCCTGTCAGCCGGAGAAGCTCGGAGGCCGCGGAAAGAACTAACTCCTGCGAAGCCTTGTTGCTGGGAAGATATTCTACCTGTGAATCTAAAAACTGCCGGAGGATTTCTTCCTGACTGTCTGTTCCCATACCCGGCCACTGGGTGTGCTTTTTAGCCTGAGGCCAGGCTCCCTCATCGGACACAAAACGATTCCAGAGGGCTTCTATGGAATGATAAATGGTGGCGGGGCCGTTGGTATCCGGGTGATAGGCGGAACGTGCGCGGGCCGGCTGTTCCGCCAGATAGACGCAGTATCCCAGGGATACGAAATAATCGGCCCACCCCATGCGGCCATCCGGTGTAATTAACCAGTTTACATTCGTCTGCCCGGCGCCGTGAAACAGAATGATCGGATAGGGCTGTGTGATTTCTCTGGGAATATACGCCTCCACAAACATCTGATTGGCGATATGATGCTTTCCCTCCTCGCCAGCGACCTGTCCTCCTACGTAAAATATTGCTTTTTTACCAAGATGAGATTGATCTACAAAAGATATCTTCAAATTTATAACCTCCCATTGAATACGAGTTTTATACATTTACTATAAGTAAATTTGCCGGCAGTTGTAAAATATGAAAAGCAAATACCGGACATTTCAAATACCTATAATTGGGGAAAACCTTGACTTTTAAGGAGGAACATAAGAAAACGGTTTTATAAGACTGCCTGCAGCCCAAAGCACCCTGACACATGAAAAAATGAATGCGATTTTTTCATGCGGCAGATTTTTTGAAAAAGGAGATTAAATTCTGACGGCAAATCCTGATAAATTGAAAAGGAGAAAATGACGGATAAATTGATATAATAATATCGTAATTTTGTAAAATATAGATATAGGAGGAAGGCTGTATGGGAGAAACTAACAAAGAAAAATTAAGATTTGGCATCATTGGTTACGGTTTTATGGGGCACACTCACGGCAGAACCCTTCAGCAGCTGGATGACGCGGAATGGACAGCGGTCTGCGAGATCGATGAACATCAGCTGACCGGGATTCCGGAGAACGTGAAGATCTACCGGGACATGGATCAGCTGCTGGCAGATGAAAATGTTGATGTAGTGATCATTTCCGTTCCCAACCATATCCATCTGGAGACCGTTGTCAAGGCCGCCCGGGCGGGAAAGGATATCCTCTGCGAGAAGCCGGCGGCGCTTTCCGTCAAAGAATTTGACGAGATGATGGCGGTTGTGAAGGAGTGCGGCGTGAAGTTCACGGTTCATCAGCAGCGCCGGTGGGACAAGGATTTCCGGAAGGCCAAGGCCGTCTATGACGGGCAGTCCCTGGGAGACATCTACACGGTGCAGTCCATGCTGTATGGATTCAACGGAAATATGCACGACTGGCACATCTATCCTCAGTACGGCGGCGGTATGCTGTATGACTGGGGCGTGCATCTCCTGGACCAGATGGTATGGATGGTGGGAAGCCCTGTTAAGAGTGTGTACGCGGATGTCAGAAACGTGATCAACAAAGATGTTGATGACTATTTCAAGATCATCCTGCGTTTTGAGAACGGAGTTACCGGTGAGGTGGAACTGGGCACATATTTCCTGTGTGACAAGGAAAACTGGTTTGAGCGCCACTGGTTCATTGGCGGCAATAAGGGAAGCGCCTATATCGACGGCTTCATGCCGGAAGGAAAGATCGTGCGGACGACAAGGCTTCTGACCAATGTTCCCGGCGAGATCACCATGACCGCCGGCGGCCCGACCCGTTCCTTTGGCCCGCCTGCTGAGGGGCTGATCGTCACGGAGCCGCTTCCGGATGTGAAGACGGAACAGATCATGTATTTTGATAACTTTATCAAAGGAATCCGCGGCGAGGAAGAATTTGTCGTGAAGCCGGAAGAGGTGCGGACGATCCTGTGCATTATGGAAGCGGTGAGAGAATCCTCCAGAACATGTAAGGCAGTGGAGCTTAAGCCGTAATCCGGAGGCAGTTTGTGTACTGCAGGCGCCGGCGGCAGGATCCGCATGGATGGATCGGAACAACAGGAAGTTGAGGTGAATGGAATGCATTACCAGAAAATGAGAATATGTATCTTAAACAATGAGCGTCAGAATGTACATATTCATCAGGAAGTGGAATTATATTTTGTATTGACTGGCCAGATGCTTATTACCGTAAACAAACAGAAGTACCTCCTTCAGAAAGAAGAGATCCTTCTGGTAAATTCCAATGTTCCTCATGAGGTGGAACTTGACGCCGGATCGCTGGCAGCGGTATTTCAGGTCCTGCAGAGTTTTGTTATGGACGTCACAAACAATCCCTTCATCAGCTTCGAATGTGAACCCCAAACGGGCAGTCCGGGGCTGATGGAGGAACTGCGGAACCTTCTGAAAAACGCGCTCAAATATTATATGAGCTCCGGAGGGCTGGAAAAGCTGAAAGAGCAGTCTTATTATTACCTGATCTTGTGGCACCTGATCCGGTATTATTCTACCTGGGATATGATCTGGGACAATGAGACGGAAAGAGGGCGGCTGGAGGAGATCGTAAAATATATCCAGATGAACTACAATAAGCAGATCGGACTTCAGGACCTGGCAGACAAGTTTTATCTTTCCGTCCCGTATCTGTCCTCCTATATCAAGGATGGGTTAGGTATGGGATTTAAGGATTATTTGAGCAAGGTCCGTCTGGAGCGGGCCGTGGAGGATCTGGTGCATACCAATCATTCCGTCACGCGGATTGCCTTTGACAACGGCTTTGCCAATCTGGCATCCTTTAACCGGGTTTTCCGCAAGACATATCAGATGACGCCCTCTGCCTATAAACAGGCCGTCAACAGTCAGGTACCGGAGGAAGAGACCGGAATGGAGCTGAAAGGGGACAGAAGCGCGCAGTCGGCCGAACTTCTGCGGAGATATTTTGAGAAGGAACCGCTTAACGCTTCGCCGGAGCCCTGGGCGAGCAGGTCTGTCGCGGCGAAGGCAGACGCGGACCAGCGAAAGGAATACCACAGGAACTGGATGAAGGTGTTAAATCTCGGAGCCGCTGAGGAGCTGCTGCAGCACAATGTGCAGGAGCATCTTCTGGAGCTGAAGAAAGGCCTCCATTACGAATACGGCAGGATCTGGAGCCTGTTCTGCAAGGAGAACTGCATCGATATCCATACGGATAATACCTTCAATTTCTCGAGGCTGGATCAGATCCTGGATTTTATGACGGATAACGGGATTGTTCCGTTTCTGGATTTCGGGTTAAAGCCCAAAGTCATACATAATGATGTGCGCGACATGGTGATCTCGCTGGACAGGGACCAGGATTTCTCAGATCCGGAGCAGTACCGCCGCCTGGTCCTGGGTTTTATGAGGCACTGTGTCAGAAGATACGGAGAGGAGCAGGTGAATTCCTGGAAATTTGAGCTGTGGTGTGAGCGCGGCTATCAGCAGAAGCGGATTCCGGCCAGCTGGTATGATACCTTTGAGATCGTCTATGAGAGTGTGAAGGCTTACGCGCCCAAAGCACAGGTGGGGGGGTTCGGGTTCAATGTGTACGACTCCAACGCGGCTATTGAGAATTTCATGGAATTTCTGGACAGGAAAGACTGCCGGCCGGATTTTGTCTCCGCCTATCTGTACCCGTATGAACCCACGCAGGAACGGCATTTTCAGAATGAAAGCCTGATTGCCGATGAGGATTTCATCGAGAAGGAACTGAACCAGCTTCAAAAGCTGATTCAGCAGAAAGGCTTTCAGCCGGAACAGCTTTTCATCACGGAGTGGAACATGTCCATTTCCAGCCGGAACTATCTCCATGACAGCTGCTATAAAGGAGCTTATATTGTTAAAAATGTGATCGCGTCCATCGGGAAGACAGAATGTATGGCCTACTGGGGAAATACGGACCGGATCGACGAGTATTTTGACTCTATCGAATGTCTGAACGGAGCCCCGGGACTTCTGAGCAGGGATGGTATCCGAAAACCGTCATATTTTGCGTTTGAGTTTTTGAACCGGCTGGGGAAACATCTTCTGTCAAGAGGGAGCAACTATATCATTACCTCCACGGACTATGACGAATACTATATTGTCTGTCACAATTTCCGCAGTGTTAACATCGACTACTATCTGCAGAACAGTGAGAAGATCACCAGGAACCTGGGAAATGCCTTCTTCCAGGACGACAATCTGAGTATCGAGTTCGCCATAGACCATGTAAGGCCGGGCAGATATGTCATGAAGAAGTACTACGTGAACCAGCAGGCCGGCAGCGTGTTCGACGAGTGGCTGCGCATCCGTCTGGTGGAGATTCTGGATGCCGGGGAGCTGGCGTATCTTTCTTCCGTTTCCGTTCCCCACCTGAAGTCGGAGATCTGTCAGGGACCGGAGGGGACGCTTCATTTCGGGACATGCCTTCAGGCCAACGAGATCCAGATGATCCATTTGTCCCATATGACTGAATAAAAAAAGACTATTTTTTACGGCGGAGGCTCTGAGAAATTGTTCAGCGAAAAAAATGGATTGCAATGTAATTAAAATTGAATAAGATTTCAAACGGTACGTGAATTATACTGTAATTGTATTAAATATTCGTAATGGATGCCGGAAAAAACGGACAGATTTTCCGGTGTCCCAATTCCAAGAGAGGGGGAAGGACAATGTTTGACCAGTATCTGATTGTCAAAAACAGCCTGAAGAACGACATCATGGACGGCAAAGCTGTGGGCTTCCAATTCCAGGTGCGCATCGCTGATTACCGCGGATGCTTTCTGTCGCTCCACAACGGCTACTACATCGAGGTGGATGGGGTGAAATATCCCAAGTCCCTTCAGACCTTTGAGATTAACGGCAGGCCGCCGCGCACCTTTGAGGAGATTAAGACCTGCGTGTGGGAACACTTCAATTATGATGACGCGGGCATCGTTCATGTGGCGAAAGAAGGCGGTCTTGAGCCGGGTTCCCACCATATCGGACTGCAGCAGTCCATACTGGCGCAGTACGGGTACCGCGGTAAGCAGGACGAGGAGTGGGTTAAGAATCCGCCTGAGCCGGGGACTGGCGCCGGTGCCGGCAAGACCGCGACGATCTGTTATTTTGATGAAGTGCTGCAGGATGCATGAGGGAAAGGAGAGAGATAAGCAATGAGTATTAAACGTGGAGTTTCGCTTTACAGCTATCAGCAGGCCCAGTTCTTCAAGCAGATGAACTGGAAGGATATGATCCGCGAGGTGCATGACAACCTTCATACCGACGGCATAGAGATCATCGACGAGGCCACGATCCGCGATTATCCGTTCCCCTCTGAGCAGTTCATTTTTGACTGGAACAATGAGATGGCCCGCTGGGGCATGAAGGCAGTCACCATGGATATCTATCTGGACGTGCATCAGTTCCGTGATCATGTCATGACCCATGCCGAGGCTGCTGAGCGCCTGAAGAACGATATCAAGATTGCCGCCCGCCTGGGCTTTGAGAATGTCCGCTGTCTGTGCATGGTTCCCATCGACGTGATCGAGATGGCCCTGCCTACTGCGGAGAAATACAATGTTCGTATTGGAAAGGAGATTCACGCGCCGCTTCCCATCAAGCGCCGTCTCACGACCGCCTGGGTGGACCCGTTCCTGGACTACCGCATGGCCCAGCAGATCATGGATCTGGCTGACAGGACCGGCTCCAAATATGTAGGTCTGGTGCCTGATATGGGAATTTTCCAGCATAGCCCGACCCGCGTTTCCATTGCCTACAGGAAGCGTCATACCAATATTCCGGAGGCCGTAGATTTCGTGGTGGAGAACCGTTTTAATTACAATATGGACGAGATGCTGGCTAAGATACAGGAGAAGTATCCCGGCAGCGATCTGACAGACCCGAAGTCCATGCAGGGGCTGATGCTTCGGAAGAGCTCCGCCGACCCGGAGGATCTGCGGGAGATCGCGCCTTATATCGTTTCCATCCATGGCAAGTTCTACGAGATGACCGAGATCGAGGGCCAGCCCGGGCACTATGAGGACAAGTCCATCGACTACGTCAATCCCATTAAGATCCTGAAGGAGTGCGGCTATACCGGCTACATTAATTCAGAATATGAAGGCCAGAGAGATCAGCAGGATATGGGCTATGAAAACCTTCCCAATGAGGTGGAGGAGATCCGCCGCCATCATGAGATGCTGACCCGCCTCTGCGCTGACTAGGAAACCGCGGCGGTGCCGCAGCCGGATCCGACCGAAACAGATTATGCATTATGACTCAATAAATCCGGCGTATGCCGGATTTATTACGTCATGTTAGTATATAAAAGGGCGCCAGTGATACTCTTTTTGTACGAAAGCGCATGATGAATAAAAAGAAAGATTGTTTTTTATTGTTATTTATTTTTCATTTACAGGCAGAATAAAAAATCGACAATATTCTGGTTAAGTTTTAAGAAGAAGGAAAACCGGAGGAAGGCTATACTTAAACTACAAACTTTGCAAAGGATTTGTACGTATAGCTCGAAAAAAAAGGAGGAAACCAAATGCAAAAACAGAAAGTCAAAGTCGGCGTAGTCGGCTGCGGAGGCATCTGCAAGGCTACCTATATGAGCAATATGGTAAACATGTTCCATATTATCGATGTAGTCGGCGCTGCAGACAAGATCGAATCACGCGCCCAGTGGATGGCGGATCACTATCCGGTCAAAAAGATGACTGTAGAGGAGATGATGAATGATCCGGAGATCGAGGTCATTGTCAATCTGACTTACCCGGAATCCCACGTTGAGATCACCAAGATGGCCTTTGAGCACGGCAAGCATGTTTACTGTGAGAAGATGATGGCTCCTACATTTGAGGAAGCGACCATGCTGATGAACCTGGCGAAGGAGAAGGGCCTTTTGTATACGACGGCTCCTGATACGTTCCTGGGCGGCTGGGAACAGTCCGCAAGGAAGTATCTCGACGACGGAATCATCGGCGAGCCCCGTACCGTTCATGCTCAGGTGACCATGCACTACAATCCTGAGACTCCGTTCTTCGACACAGCTCCCAAATACTTTTTCTTCCCGCTGCATTACGGCGGAGGATTTCCCTTCGATCTGGGCGGATATTATCTCCATGAGATGATCAATCTGTTCGGAAGCATCAAGCGTGTCACCGGTTTCGGCGGAAACCTGTTCCCGGAGCGCACTTATGAGAATCCCAAACATCCCAAGTACGGCGAGAAGTTCATCGTCAATACGCCGACCACACTGTTAGCGGCGCTGGAATTTGAGAACGGGGTGCTGGGAACCTTCCACATTTCTTCCGATTCCTCCATGACACGGGACTTCATCGTGACCGGAACCCAGGGCGCGCTCCATCTCGGCGATCCCAACATGTTCAACGCGGAACTGAAGGTGACCCGTCCGGGCGCCCAGCCGCCGGTAGGCTTTCTGGCTCCCGGTATGCAGCCGAAGAGCGCGCAGACAGGCGGAGAGGACGAGAAGGATGATGACGTGCAGAAACTGGCGGAGCTGGTTCGCGGCGAAACCGTCAGCCTTCCGCTGCTTCACGGATTCACGGATTCCTGCCGCGGCGTAGGTCTTGCGGATATGTGCTACGCGATCCGCAACGGAAGACGCCCGCGCTGCCACGCGGATATCGGCTATCATGCCATCGAAGTGATCCACGGAATCCAGGAATCCTGCAGAACCGGAAAGATCTACGAGATGACCTCCAGATGCGAGCGTCCCGCCATGATCCGCCCGTCCGCTTACGCGGCCTCCTGCCAGGAAGCGACACTGGACGACTGAACCGAATAAACATAATCATGATATTCCCGCTGCGGAGCGCTCCGCGGCGGGAAGGAAAGGATGGAACATAATGAGCAGGACTTTGCCTGTAGGGATTCAGGTTTATGGCTTGAGAGACATGCTGGAGGATACGCCCGAGCGCTTCGGCGAGGTGATGCGCCAGGTGAAGGATATGGGCTATCAGGGCGTGGAACTGGCGGGGCTTTACGGCCTTGCGCCGCAGGAAGTGAAGCGTATTCTGGACGAGGTGGGGCTGGTTCCCATAAGCGCCCATGTGCCGCTGGCTGATATGATGGCGGACCTTGACAAAGTAATAAGCGATTATAAGCTGATCGGCGTGAAATTCCTGGTGGTGCCTTATCTGCCGGAAGAGTACAGACCGCTGACGGACGGTTATGAGACGGTTCTGGCTGAGATGAAGCGCATCGGAAGCGCAGCCGCCGCAAACGGTATGACCCTTCTGTACCACAACCACGATTTTGAGTTTGTCACCATGCCGGACGGCACATTCGGGTTTGACGATATCTATAAACAGGTTCCCGCCGACGCTCTTAAGGCAGAGCCGGATACCTGCTGGATCAAGGTGGCGGGACAGAACCCCGCCGGCTATGTGAAGAAATATGCCGGCAGATGTCCCATTGTCCATCTGAAAGATTTCATCAAAGAGGGACAGCCGAAGAACCTTTACAAGCTGATCGGCATCGAGACGGAGGAGCAGGAGGAGGACACCGGCATCTTTGAGTTCCGGCCGGTGGGCTTTGGACAGCAGCTCTGGGAGCCGATTCTGGAAGCGTCCCTGGAAGCGTCGGCGCAGTGGGTGGTCGTAGAGCAGGATGAACATTACGACATTCCCAGCCTTGAGGCGGCGCGCCGCAGCCGTGAATATCTGAAGATCCTCGGCTGGTAAAAACATATAACAGAAAGTTTCTGAGAGAGCAAAATGAGCAACCATAAAACAAATAAAAGTGTGAGACAGAATGACTTCACCCAGGGGGACATCTTAAAACCGATCATTCTGTTCTCATTACCGGTACTGTTTGGTGATATTTTTTCAGCGCTGTACAATGTGGTAGACTCTGTAGTGGTCGGTCAGTTTGTAGGTTCCGGCGCTCTGGCGGCAGTAAGTGCCAGCTTCGCCATCACCATGGTGTGCGTGGCAATCTACTCGGGCTTCGGAATGGGAAGCGGCGTCGTAATCGGGCAGCTGTACGGAGCCAAGGACTTCGAGGGTCTGCATAAGGCCATAGCAACCTCGTATATCGGGGCGCTGTGCATCGGCACTACGATGTCTGTCATCGGTATTGTGATCAGCGCGCCGCTTCTGAAGCTGCTTAACACGCCGCCGGAGATCGCGGCTGACGCGAATCTCTACCTGAAGGTCTATTTCTGCGGCTGCACTACGCAGATGCTGTACCTCATGACCTCGGGGATGATGCGCGGCCTGGGAGACAGCCGCACGCCGATGATTGCCATCATCATGTGCGCCATCTTAAACATCATTCTGGATCTGGTTTTTGTCATAAACCTGAAGATGGGTTGCGCAGGCGTGGCGGTGGCGACCGTTCTTTCGCAGGCTGCTTCCGCGGTTCTGGTCGTGACGAAGATGTTTCTGGGAGGCTATGGCATCCGTTTCAGCCGGAAGACCTTCCGGCCCAGCAAAGAGATGCTGGGTAAGATCTTACAGGTAGGGATTCCGACCGCGATCCAGTCCATGGTCAACACCGTGGGTCTGCTGGTGGTGCAGAGTTTCGCCAATTCCTTCGGCGCGAACCTGGTGGCGTCAAACGGCATTATTCAGAAGCTGGACAGCTTTACCCAGCTGCCGATCATGGCGGTGGGACAGACGATCACAACGTTTAACGCTCAGAACCTGGGCGCCGGACTTACGGACCGGGCCAAGGAAGGAAACCGCAAGATGATGGTCTTCAACATCGCGGTAGGTATCCTGGTGGGAATCGTGCTCTACTTCGCCGTGGAGCCGCTGTACCGCCTGTTCATCAATACGGGAGACGTGGGATACGAGCAGATCCTTGAGATTGGCAAAACCAGTGTCCGCATCCTGGCCTTCTTCTACTGGGCCATGGCGGTACAGATGGGCTTCGGTTCAATCCTGCGCGGCGCAGGCGCGGCAACGCCGGTCATGATCATCTCGATCATCTGCCTGGTGATCCGTATTCCGGTGGTATACCTGTTTGCTATGAAGACAGGGGCCTACGAGGGGCTTTATTGGGCGAATAATGTATTCAATTTACTGTTGTCGCTGTGTATGGTTCTGTATTACCGCTTCGGAAAATGGGACAGCTTCGCTGTCACCGGCCGGGGCCGGTCGCCTCGCCCGCAGGAATCCTGAGCTGCGGGAGAGCGAGGCAGCGCGGTCACGCTGCCGGATCTGCACAGTAGGTACTTAAAAGAAAAATTAGGTTAGGGGAAGGAGAACGTTATGAATCAGCACGAAGGTGCAATTGCAAGATTTAAGAGGATATTCTTTAGCAACACCAAGCTTTCAAAGCGCAACCGCGACAACGTATTGTCAATGGGTGTCAACAGCTTCGGCTACACGTTCTTTGAAGAAATTGTAACGAGCTACATGCAGTTCTTCTACACGGAGTTTATGATGCTGGAAGCGGCGATCGTCTCCGGCGTCATGAGTGTGGGCGTTATCATCGACGGTGTGACTGATTTCCTGATGGGTCTGATCATTGACCGTGTGGAGACCAAAAAAGGACGTTTAAGACACTGGTTTTTGTGGATGGCGATTCCCACCGGTCTTGCGGTGATGGCAATCTTTATGTGCCAGAACAGCTGGTCATCCGGCGCTAAGACCATTTACCTGTTCATCGTTTACAATGTGTACTGTACGTTTATGACGGCACTGCGTTTGCCGAGGCACACGATGATCTCCATGTGCTTCAACGACGCGGAAGCGCGTCAGATGGCCAACGTGGGCAGCGGCGTTCTGAAAGAGCTCTCCCAGCTGATCATCACAGCGGGCCTTCCGCTTCTTCTGGCAAAGCTGGGCGAGACAGCTTCCGCTTATACCAACACATCCATCGTGCTTGCGGCTCTGGGCATCCTGTTCTTTATATTCAGCTACTTCCTGGCCAGAGAGGTCCTGGGCTCCAAAGCAGCAGTTGAAACGGTGCGCGAGACGGAAGGCGAAGAGGCAGCCGAGGCAACGGAAAAGCTTCTCCAGGCCCAGAAGTTTGATGAGGGCGGCAAGGAAAGAAGACGTAATCCCATCAAGGATTTCGGTATTCTGATAGCGAACAAGTACTGGATCATCAATACGCTGACGGCTCTGGCCAACGGTATCGGCATCGGCTTCATGTTCGGCGTAGCCGCGTATTTCGCGACCTATACCCTGGGCAGTATCGCCGGACTGTCCGGTATCTTCGGAACCATGTCCGTAGGAATGATGGTGGGTATCTTCCTCGTGGCTCCTGTGATCATTAAGTTTGACTCCCGTATGGTAGGCGTGATCGGAAGCTTTATTGGAGCGATCGGTATGGCTTTCGCGGCGTTCGGTATCCTCGTCATGCACAGCATTCCCATGATGTATGCGGGACTTTTCATCCGTCAGATCGGTACCGGATTCATTACATCCATCAATGGCGATATGACGGCCCGTGTGATCGACTACGGCGAGTGGAAGTTCGGCTACCGCATCGACGGTCTGTGTTTCAGCGGTACCGCGGTTATGACCAAGATCTGTTCCGCAGTGTCCACGGCAATCCTGGGCTTTACCCTGACAGCAGTAGGGTATAAGGGCGGTATGGGAGGAGACCTTCCGCAGTCCGCGATCAACGCGATCAACTACATGTTCCTGCTGGTTCCCTGCGGGGCCATGATCCTCAGCGGTATCTTCTATATGATGCTGAATCTGTCCAATGCCCGCATCGCTCAGATGCGTAAGGAGATTGCTGAGCGCGCGGAGAAGCTGACCGAGAAATAATCCCGGGAATGAAGCAGCCGGTAATAAGAGTACCAGATGAGGCAACTGACGAACCGATAAAGAAAGGAATGGATATAACTATGAGTGACACCAGAAAAGTCCCGAAACGTGGGTTATCCACCTACTGTTTCTATCCGCAGATGGATGTAAACATGGATCTGGAGGACATCTTCATGCACATGGAGGATATGGGCGCTTTTGGTCTGGAAATCCTGGCGGACGGCATTATCGAGGGATATCCTTATCCGTCCAATAAGTGGCTGGACAAGTGGTTCTCTTTGGTGGAGAAATATCACATCATTCCGGTGGAGTATGGCCACTGGGTCGAGTCTCGTCTGGTACCCGGCCGCGAGGCGACCATCGAGGAATCCCTGGAGCAGCTGATCCGCGACATCAAGCTGGCGTCCTTTATGGGATTTACCTGCATGAGGACGAAGCTGGGCGTGATCGACGAGGTCTTAAACCCGGTTTCCAACTGGAGGGAGATCATCAAACGCGCCCTTCCCTATGCGGAAAAGTACAACGTGGTGATGCAGCCGGAGCTGCACGCGCCCACCAGACTGACCGATCCCATGGTGCAGGAGTACGCGGAGTTCATTGACAAAGAGAATACCAAATATTTTGGCTTTAACGTGGACTTCGGCGTATTTCAGGTCAGACGGGCTGATGGAACAAAGCGCCGCATGGGCCCGCCGGGATTTGAGTTCAAGCCCAGCAAGCCGGAGGATATCATTCCCTTCCTTCCGTACATCCACTGCTGCCATGCCAAGTATTACAACATGAATGAGGACTTTGAGGAGACTACGATCCCCTACAGGGAAGTGATCGATATCATGATCAGGCATGGCTGGGACGGATATCTTCTGTCCGAGTATGAGGGCCCGAATAAGACCGATATCAACCACTGCATCACGCAGGTGCGCCGCCATCAGCTGTTTATGAAGCGGCTTCTGGGTGCGTAAAAGGAGGTTATGATATTATGTTAGAGATGGAAGCTATACAGTACAAGGGATTCCGCAATATCAAAAAGAACGGTGAAGTGACGGGGTTCCAGGTTGGTATCCGCTTTGTCGCCTACAGAGGACCGTGGCTTTCCCAGTTCCGCTTCAAGTACGTGAAGGTGGACGGCGAGAAGTTCGGACCTGATGCGTGCACATTTCTTCTGCACGGCATCGAGTATACCTATGAGGAGATGCTTCAGGACTGGCATGTAAAATGGAATCTGCAGGATGTCTGTTATATCCATGTACGCAAGCCGGGCGGACTGGAATCCGGCAATCACAGGGTACAGGTGATATTCAAAGAAATTGCTTCCTATCTGCCGCCGCGCGTTGACACGGTCCTGGATATGACGGAGGATTTTCCGGAGGACGATAAAAACACAAGAGAAATGATTATTGTCTGATTCTGCCATAGTATAAAAGAGGGGGAGACGCCGCCGGGGATGACGGCGTCTTTTCCTTGCCGGGAGAGATGTGCGCATGAAAGCCGTGTCTGTGCAGGCTGCCTGTGGTTACAGACAGGCATAAAATCGAAGAGAGGAGAATTATCACATGAAAAAATATGCGTTTGGAGTGGATATTGGCGGGACCACCGTCAAGATGGGATTGTTTGAGACGACAGGTAAGCTTTTGGAGGTGTGGGAGATTCCGACCAGGACCATCGACAGCGGGAAACACATTCTGGAGGACATCGCCCGGGCGGCAGATGAAAAGCTTGCGGAGCGTGAGATCCCGAAGGACGATGTGGAAGGAATCGGGATGGGAGTGCCGGGGCCGGTAGGGGCGGACGGCACGGTGTTTAAGTGCGTCAACCTGGGCTGGGGCGTTTTTCGCGTGACAGATGAGCTGGCCGCGCTTACAGGGCTTAAGGTCCGTGCGGGCAACGACGCCAATGTGGCGGCTCTGGGAGAAATGTGGCTGGGAGCCGGCAAAGGATTTGACAGTCTTATTATGGTGACGCTGGGAACAGGAGTGGGAAGCGGAGTCGTCATAGACGGCCATATTCTTCCGGGAAAGAACGGCGCGGCGGGAGAGATCGGCCATATGCCGGTAGAGCCGCGGGAGACGGAGGTCTGCAGCTGCGGAAAGAAGGGGTGTCTGGAGCAGTATACATCGGCGACGGGACTTGTCCGCATGACGAAGAAATATCTGGCGGACCATATGGATGAGAAGACAGTCCTGCAGAACGGATTTTCCGCGAAGGACGTGTTTGACGCGGCCAGGGAAGGGGATGGACCAGCGTCTGCGGCAGTCGAAGATATGGCTCGTATGCTGGGAAAAGGTCTGGCGGCGGCTGCCTGTGTGACGGATCCGGATCTGTTTGTCGTGGGAGGCGGCGTAGCCAATGCCGGTGATTTTCTCCTGGACAAAGTCCGCCGCTATTACCGGGAGAACGCCTTCCATGCCAGCGCCGGTACGCCTATCGTGCTTGCGCAGCTGGGCAACAGCGCCGGCATATACGGAGGAGTCAAAATGGTGATTGAAGACTGAACGTCAGTGTTTATTGAACCTCGGTTACGGAAATGTCAAGGGTATACCATTTGCCGCGGATCATGGGAGCTACACGGCCAACCTTGCCCATCTCTTCCATTGTCTTGTTCATGTAGGAGAATACATCCTCGGCAAATTCCGGTTCCTTCGTCAGCCAGGTCTCATAATGCATGGGGACGAGCAGCTGCACGTCGGCCCTGGCAAGCCAGTCGGCGAACATCTTTGCCTGTCCCTCCTTCACCACGGAGCCGGCCAGTTTATTGCGGAGAACTACATTCGGTTTGTTGACGCCTTTCATTCTGTCCAGCATGCCGTCGTCGTTGCCGCCCAGGAACGCGATGCGCATGCCCTGGTCGGTGGTAAGGATAAAATTGGTGTTGAATACGCTGCCCATGGCGTTTAATTCAGGATTGCCGGGAAGCATGCCTTCTTTGGCGCTTTCGATAATGCTGTCATAATCGCCGTTCTTCAGCATGGGATTGGGACGGCCGCCCTTCTTCATCGCGTGGTGCGTCCCGTGGTAAGTCTGAAGGATGAAACCGTCAAAATAATAGGTTCCTTCATAGTCTACCGGATAAATGCTGGTCAGCGGGATATGATGATGGCGAGCTATCTCCATGGCGATGGCGGAATGGGTGATCACCGTTGAATCGAACCGATCTACGACCTCCTGGAGATTCTCTATGTGGTCGCCGTGACTGTGATTGACAAAGACGTAATCGCCGCCCTCCAGATCGTCGATGGTAAAGTCAGGCGGGCACATTCTGGCCAGCGGACCTCCGCCGGTATACCATGGGTCCGTGATCAGAGTTTTTCCATTGGGAAACCGGAACTCAAAACATTGTCCGTTGATCCATCTGAAACGGACTGCGCTTGAACTTGCTAACTGGCTCATAAGAAATCCTCCTTGCTGGAAATATTTTGGTGTATCCTGTTAAATAAAGAATAAATCTCCGAGATTCTTTTGTCCAATATTGATTTGGCGCCAACTTATAGCCAGATTGCATAACTAATGCGAGCAGTGCGTCACTGGCGCTCTGCTCGCATGGAAATTTTATTCTCCAGCAAGTTCCTTTAGCGCGGAATAAATGACCTTAAATCCGCTGCTGTATTGAAACCCATTTAGACATGCCAGACAGGTCTGGCTGGAAATGTTCTGCTCCGGATGGATCATATATATCGGAGCGCCGGCATTATTTTCCGCAATTTTCGCTTTGCTGACCGGATAGAACATACTGGCAGCGCCTGATCTGACCATGGCGATCCGGCTCTGTGGATTCGGCACATCTATGATATCGAACGATATGCCATTCTTTTTCAGCATTTTGTCAATAGCGGCGCGGCTGGCGCTTCCGGGTGAGCTGACGACAAAGGATTCTTCCTTCACGTCTTCCAAACGCAGCACAGGGTAGTCGATCTCCGCCATACGGATGGCTTTGTCCGCTGCCGGGCACCCTTCGCGAAGACAGATTCCCATATAGGATTGATAGATCGGCTCATAATAGATATCCGTGTGCCTTTCCTCGACGCTCAGCATCGCGGCATCCAGAGATTTGTCCAGTATGCCTTGCTGAAGTCCCGAAGTGTTTCGAGTCTGGATCTGCAGGAACTGCCGGGGGCTTTCAAGATAAAATTTTTCCAGCAGAGGGACTGCCAAATCTGCAGTACACTGATAGGTTAAACCAAGGATCAGCGTGTTTTTCTGCAGCTCCTTCAGACGTTTAAGCTGCTCCAGAAAACGCGAGTGAGACAGCAGGATCTCCTGCGCCATTCCCAGGAACAGTTCTCCTTCCGGCGTGGGTTTTGCGGAGCTTCCCTTCACACGCTGGAATAGGGTGATGCCATATTCCTGTTCAACTTTCTGAATACACTTGCTGAGCGAAGGTTGCGCGACGAAGAGCTCGCTGGCTGCTTTGTTAATGCTGCCGGATTCCGCAATGGCAGTAATGTAAACAATGTCCTGGATATTCATGGAAAAAATCAACCCTTTCCGAGAGAGTATTGATTCTATCATTATACCATATCAGCAAATAAACTACAAACACACATCTGCTTAAAGATATATTTCCTTGTAATTGTTGTGATAATCGCATATAATGTACTTAAGGCACATGGGAACTGTTTGGAGGTGTGATTATGATTGCGGTTCAGGGTGTATATGAAAACGGACGGATTCAGCTGGCTGAGACGGCTCCGATGGAGAAAGCTCAGGTTATTGTGATCTTCCCGGAGGGTCGGCCGGCCGTGAAGACAGAATCCGGACGGTCTGCGCGAAAGATCTTTGATGAGTTTACGGGAAGTATAAAAAGGGAGATAGATGAGAAGGCAGAGCTGATGGCAGCGAGGGATGACAAGTATGCGGATACTGATTGATACAAATGTGATTCTGGATTGGCTCATGTGCCGTGAACCCTTCCAGAAAGAGGCAAAAGAAATCATGGAGGAAAGCATATTTGGAGATCTGGAAGGGTGTGTAACGGCACATTCTCTGACCGACCTGTTTTATATTCTTCGCAAAGATTTTAGTGTCGGGAAGAGGAAGGAACTGCTGCTGCTCTTGTGCGAATATCTTCAGGTTATCCCGGAGGATTCAGAGATCATGAAATCGGTCCTGAATCAAAAGGAATGGCCTGATTTGGAAGACGGACTTCAAATGCAGTGCGCAAAGGAAATGAATCTGGATTATATCGTGACGAGAAATGTCAGAGATTTTTCATCTTCGTCTGTTCCGGCGCTTATGCCGGAAGCATTTTTGAAAACTTACCGGAGTGCGGAGTAAGGTCTGGCGGGATGGGGCGATTCACAGACCATTTTCAAGGTTCGAATCCCTGCAGTCCGGCTGAACATGCCCCGGAAGAGCTGTCTTCCGGGGTTTTGCTATGTTTTTCTTGCAAAACCTTCTGGTCTGTGATATGATTTTTTCATAAAAATTGCAGGGAAGTATGCTTCATGTATCAATTTAACAGTCGGGTTCGCTACAGCGAGACCGACATTCACAGCCGGCTGTCCGTCACGGGCATCATCAATTATCTGCAGGACTGTTCCACGTTTCAGTCGGAGGATATCGGAAAAGGGCTGGCTTATCTGGAGAAGCGGCGCAGAGCATGGTTTCTTTCCAACTGGCAGATTATCATCGACCGGTATCCCACTTTGGGACAGGAGATCGCTGTCGGCACCTGGCCCTATGATTTCAAAGGAATTTACGGTTCCCGTAACTTCTTTATCCGGGATATGGAAGGCAATTACATGGTCCGGGCCAATTCTTTGTGGTTTTTATTTGACCTGGACGCTCAGAGACCGGCGCGGGTGACAGCTGAGGATATCGCCGGCTACGATCAGCAGAAGGAACGGATCCCCATGGAATACGCGCCCAGGAAGATTGCCGTGCCGGACGAATACGCCGAGGGGCAGCCTGTGGTGGTAGGAAAGCATCATCTGGATACCAACCATCACGTGAACAACGCTCAGTACGTAGAGATCGCCAGAGAGTTTCTGCCGGATGATTTCCTGATAGGGGAGCTCAGGGTGGAATACAGGAAGGCGGCCGTGCTGGGGGATGTTATGTCGCCCCGCATCAGCCGTGGTCCGGAAGGATATATTGTATCCCTCTGCGATGGGACAGGCAGGCCTTACGCGGTAATCTGGCTTAAGGAAAAGAAACTGTAGAAACAGGGAGGTTTTGTAAGCAGGCGGCGGGGCCGCCGGAGGAGAGTATGATTGAATTAGGGAAAGTACAGGAACTTGAGGTAGTCCGCCAGAAGAGCTTCGGAGTGTATCTGTCGGAGAAGAGCGGAGATGAGGCGGCGGTTCTGCTGCCCAAGAAACAGGTTCCTGAAGGCACCGTGGTAGGGGACAGGCTGACGGTCTTTATCTATAAGGATTCTCAGGACCGTCTGATCGCTACGACCAGGACGCCGCTTCTCCAGGTGGGAGAGGTCGGGGTTCTCACGGTGAAGGATGTAGGAAAAATAGGAGCTTTTTTGGATATGGGTCTTGAAAAAGAGGTGCTTCTGCCCTTCAAGGAGCAGAATCATCCGGTCTCGGTAGGGGAGCAGTGCCTGGTGGCGCTGTACCGGGATAAGACCAACAGGCTGGCGGCCACAATGCGGGTCTACCAGTATATGAGCAATCAGTCTCCCTATCAGAAGGACGATCAGGTGACCGGCACGGTCTATGAGATCAATGAAAGGCTGGGCGCGTTTGTGGCGGTGGACAACCGCTACTACGGGCTGATTCCGGAGAAGGAGATGTACGGCGGCATCAGCGAGGGCGATGTGGTGGAGGCCCGGGTGCTGAAGGTTCGTGAGGACGGAAAGCTGGATTTAAGTCCCAGGCAGAAGGCGTATATTCAGATGGATACGGACGCTGAGCTGGTGATGAAGGTCATAGATGAGTTCGACGGTGTCCTGCCCTTTAACGACAAGGCGTCGCCGGAGGTTATCAGGAGAGAGTTCCATTTGAGCAAGAACGCCTTTAAACGGGCGGTAGGACATCTGTTGAAGGAAGGCAGAATCAGAATCACAGAAAAAACCATAGAAAGGATTTAAGGGAGGTTAGTTGTGGACTCGGTAGATTATTATAATAAGTACGCAGCGAGAGTTTATGAGGATACGGTCGACGTGGATATGAGCGAGGTCCTGGAGGAATTCCTGGGATACCTGGAGGAGGGCGCAACCATTCTGGATCTGGGGTGCGGCTCCGGGCGTGATACCCTGACCATGTACGAGATGGGATATGACGTGACGCCTCTGGACGGTTCCGAGGAAATGTGCAAGCTGGCGGAGATACATACAGGGCTTGACGTTCTTCAGATGGATTTTGAGGATATGCAGTTTGACGACGCGTTCGACGGTATCTGGGCATGCGGCTCCCTGCTTCACGTGCCGAAGGATGATATGCCGGCCATGCTGGACCGACTGAGCGAGGCGCTCTGCCGCGATGGGGTTCTGTATATTTCTGTCAAAAAAGGAGAGTTCGAGGGCATCCGCGGAGAAAGATATTTCAGCGATTATCTGCAGGACGAGCTGAAGGCCATGGTGGAAAAGACCGGCCTGTTTAAGGTTCTCCGGGTATGGGAGAGCGATGATCAGAGGGGCAGCCACGCTGAGACAGTCTGGATCAATCTGCTGGCGAAAAAGCGTTAGAAAGGGTGCGGCTTATAGAATATTGACATAAAAGGTGATAAATTTTGGGAGTTCTTTTGATTTTTTAGACATCTTGCGATTTCAATATGCAGATTAAACAAATTATAAAAAAATATTTTGGTAATTTACAATATGGCATTCCCACACACTTTCGTGTATGATTATAACAGATTTGAAAATTATATTTTACTCACAAAGAGGAGGATGTTAGCATGGCAAGTTTGTCACTGAAGAATGTAACAAAAGCGTATCCCAACGGATTCGTAGCAGTTAAGGATTTCAACCTTGAGATCGCTGATAAGGAATTCGTCATTTTCGTAGGTCCGTCCGGCTGCGGAAAGTCCACCACCCTTCGTATGATCGCTGGTCTGGAGGATATTTCTTCCGGCGAGCTGTACATTGACGGCAAGCTGGTTAACGACGTAGAGCCGAAGGACAGAGATATCGCGAT
>CANQSK010000040.1 GCA_947626475.1 uncultured Lachnospiraceae bacterium | reverse complement strand
CGTTGGAGATGGTGGAGTCCGTAAAGGATTTTTTCTGAAGCTTTACGGAATGAAGCTGAAAATCCTTAAGGAACATCCACCGCTCCTCGTCGTCGAGCAGAAGGAAACGGATATACTGATTGATTCCGTGTATCCGCAGATTGACGGTAGCAGGCCGGTAGCTGGCGATCAGGAAGGAGCGGAAGCGGCGGAGACCGCCGATGGACAGCTTCGGTTCCCTGGAAAAATAGAGCCGCACGCTGCCCAGATAAGCGGTGACCGTATGTCCGGACAGGTTCCGTTTTCTCAGGTAATGTTCAAATTCGGACAGTTCCATAGGCTCACCAATTGACGATCTGATTAACCAGCTGCTTCTGTTCGGAAGGACTTCTGTGGAGATAGATTCGGGTCGTTTCAATATTTTCATGCCCCAGAATATCGGACAGCATGGAGATATCCCCGCAGACCTCAATGAAATTTTTGGCGAACAGATGCCGGAAAGAATGGGGATACAACACGTCGGGGTCCAGGCCGTAAAGGTCAGTGAACCGTTTCAGTCTCTTGCGGACGGCGGAGGGGCTTAAGGGAAGGCCGTCCCGTCCCAAAAACACCGGACCGGAGGTACGCTCCAGTTGTTTCAGCCAGGTCAGGCATTCCTGCCGGACCATGAGAGGAATGTAAACTCTCCGCGCTTTATTGCCCTTGGAGTACAGATCTATGTAGCCTCGGCGCACGTGGCAGACCTGCAGCGTTACCAGTTCGCTGATTCTCATGCCGGTGGTAGCCATGATCCGCACCAGGAAATAATAAAGCCTGTCCCCGTCCCGGAGAAGACACCGCTTCAGATATTCATAATCGGCCTGGCTGATGACATTGTCCAGGAAGGATTTCTGCTGGACGTGAATCATGGTCATGCGGCTGCCGTCCAGCCGCAGGGACTCGATGAGGCAGTTCATGGCGCGGATCCTCAAATTTACGGTCTGCGGTTTGTAGTGTTCCAGAAGATAGCATTTGTAAAGCTTCATGTTATCGTGACTGATGGTTCCGTACAGGCTGAAAAATTGTTCAACGCCCCGCATGTAGGCTCGAATCGTATTTTCGGCCATTTGCCGGCGCTCAAGATATTCCCGGAAATCCAGGAGGATCTGTTGGGCGGCAGGCAGTTCTGTTCTGTTTTTTTTCATATGTATTCCACCCTTCTGTTTAAAAATGCTTTATGGAGAACAGGTAACCATAAGTTTAAAGACATATATGTCGAAAATCAAGAAATAAAAAATAATTTCGTCGAAAAGCCTGTATTTTCAGTCGACGTATCATACTAAACGGAATTTTTACATACATTAGTACAAAAACAGGCAGAAAGACAGGTAGGTGCGTATGCTGGAATTGATCAAGGAACAGATTCATATGAACCGGTGGAAGAACAGCGCCGCGGTGCAGATTACGCTGGATGATGATTTCATTGTTCCCGACGCTATGGATGACGTGGCCCAGGTGATCATGGGCACAGGCGATATACAGGTGGAATCGGTGAAGAATCAGGGTGAAAAGGTGACCGTAAAGGGAAAACTGATCTTTCAGGTGCTGTACCGGAAAGAAGAAGGAGGCCTGCAGACCCTGGCCGGCTCCATTCCCTTTGAGGAGCCCATCAACGTCCCCGGGCTTGAGGAGAAGGATTATCTGACGGTAACCTGGGACCTGGAGGATTTGACCGCCGGGATCATCAACTCCAGAAAGCTCAGCGTGAAGGCCATGGTGACGCTGAAGGTGAGGGTGGAGACGCTGTGCGACGCGGAGGCGGCGGTGGATGTGTCGGGGGACGGAGAGATACAGGTGCGGAAGCGGAGCGCGGAGGCGGCGGTGATCGCCGTCAGAAAGAAGGATACCTACCGCATAAAGGAATCGATTTCCCTGCCGGGCAGCAAGCCCAGCGTTGAACAGGTGCTGTGGAGCCAGATGAAGCTGAGAGAAGCTTCCGCCAAGCCTCTGGACGGCCAGATCTGCGTGGAGGGAGAGCTGACCGTATTTTTGATCTACGAGGGAGAGGGAGAGAACACGCCGGTTCAGTGGATGGAAGAGACGGTTCCCTTCTCCGGGCAGGTAGAGCTTGCGGAGTCCCGGGAGGGAATGGTTCCTTCCATCGGCCTGCGTCTGATACATAAGGAGCTGGAGGCAAAGCCGGACTATGACGGGGAGATGCGCGAACTTGAGGTAGACGCTATCCTGGAGCTGGATATAAAGCTTTATGAGGAACAGCAGCTGGAGCTTCTGGGAGATCTCTACGCCACCGACAGGGAAATCTCCGCCGAAACCGGTCAGGTGAATTTCGACCGGCTCCTGACCAAGAATACCGGCAAATGCCGGATCGCCGAGAAAATCCGGCTGGGGAGCGCCGGAGAGCGGATCCTGCAGATCTGCCATAATGACGGCGCCGTGCGGATAGACGAGACGGAAATAAAGGAAGATTCCCTGTTGATCACCGGGACACTGGATGTTACATTATTATATATGACATCAGATGACGCGGAGCCGGTGAAGGCGGTGATCGAACCGGTGCCCTTCGAGTACGCGGCGGAAGCGCCGGGGATTGATGAGAACAGCGTTTATCAGATAAACGCCGGTTTGGAACAGATGTCTGCGGTGATGACCGGCGGAGACCAGGTGGAAGTGAAGGCGGTTCTCAGCCTGGATATCCTGGTGCTGCAGCCGGTGAGCCAGCCGGTCATTGACCAGGTGTCGGAATCTCCCGTCGATGTGGCGCGGCTTCAGGCGCTGCCCGGAATCGTCGGTTATATCGTCCAAGCCGGAGACGATCTGTGGAACATCGCCAGAAAGTTTCACACTACGGAAAACCGGGTGATGGAGACCAACGGACTGGCGGACCGCCAGGTTCATCCAGGACAATGCCTGATCCTGGTGAAAGAAGTGGCCGGAATATCAGATTGACGGCGACTGGTTAAAGCTGGATGCACAAAATGCGGATTGTGGGATATAATGTATTATGAGCACTTGGTAAATGCAGGCTGTATCGACGATATCGCATTCGCATCCAGCTGGTGCTTCAGATAGATCAGGGCAACCTGGCGGCGCCGCGTCCTGCTAACGTGGCTGCCGTTTACATACGGGAGGACAGAAGATGAACTATACCTATATCGTCCGGTGTTCCGACGGCTCCCTCTACTGCGGATGGACAAACTCCCTGGATAAGAGGATCGCCGCTCACAACAGCGGAAAAGGGGCGAAGTACACCAGGAACCGCAGGCCGGTGGAGCTGGTCTACTATGAAGAATTTGAGACCAGGGGGGAAGCGCAGAGGCGCGAGGCGGCGATCAAGAAGCTGAGCCGGGCGGAGAAGCTGAAGCTGACAGAGCATGGGGAATAATGACAGAAAACCGGCCGCGGGCAAATCGCCTGCGGCCGGTTTCCCAGCTATTTATCAGAAGTAGAGTTACAGCTATTCCACATCCTGCAGAGCGGCGAAATCCTCCTCGCCGGTGCGGATCTTTACGACCTTCTCGACGCCGTAAACGAAGATCTTGCCGTCGCCGATATGGCCGGTGTAGAGGGCCTTCTTGGCAGCCTCGATGACGGAATCCACAGGAATCTTGCTGATGACAACCTCGATCTTTACCTTGGGCAGCAGAGTTACATCCATCTCGACGCCCCGGTACATCTCTCCGGCGCCCTTCTGCACGCCGCAGCCCATTACCTGAGTGACGGTCATACCGGTGACGCCCAAATCGTTCATGGCCTTCTTGATCTGCTCATAGCGGGCCAGCTTGGTGATGATGACCACCTTGTGGATGGAATAAGCGTCCGCGTCAGGCATCTTTACCACCTTGACCGCGGCGGCCCTGTCGGCGGGAGTGGCGGCCTCATAGTCGTCTACGCCAAGGTCGGTGTTCTCATTGACGTCCATGGTCATGGTGTTGGAGATATCGATGATGGAGAAGCCGGCGTAAGCGGAGGGAAGCCCGTGCTCCGTGGTATCCAGACCGGTGATCTCTTCCTCGCGGGACACCCGGAGACCTACCAGCTTCCGGATTGCCGTAAACGCCAGGGTCATGGTGACGACAGTCCAGGCGGCTACTGTGGCGAAGCCCAGAAGCTGCAGTCCCAGCTGATGGAAACCGCCGCCGTAGAACAGACCGGTGATGGAATCATTTCCGGGAGCCGAGGTGGTGGCGAACAGGCCGACCGCGATGGTGCCCCAGATGCCGTTGCAGCAGTGGACGGCCACGGCGCCTACGGGATCGTCTACGCGGAGCTTGTTGTCCAGGAACCATACGCCGAAGACTACCAAAAGTCCGGCTACGGCGCCGATAATGGAAGCGCCCAGGGCGTCGGTCACGTCACAGGGAGCTGTGATCGCTACCAGGCCTGCCAGGGAAGCGTTGAGGCACATGGACACATCCGGTTTGCCGTATTTGATCCAGGTGAAAACCATGCAGACTACAGTCGCCACGGAGGGAGCTACGGTAGTCGTCAGGAAGACGCTGCCCAGCTGCTCCACGGAGGTGCAGGCGGCGCCGTTGAAGCCGTACCAGCCCAGCCACAGGATAAACACGCCCAGGCAGCCGATGGGAAGATTGTGGCCGGGGAAGGCGTTTACCTTCGTGACTTTGCCGGATTTGTCCCGGACGAATTTGCCGATGCGTGGCCCAAGCATCCACGCGCCGATCAGAGCGGTGATGCCGCCCACCATGTGGATGGCGCAGGAACCGGCGAAATCGTGGAAGCCCAGCTGGGCCAGCCAGCCGCCGCCCCAGATCCAGTGCGCCTCGATGGGATAGATAACAACAGAGATCACCGCCGAGTAAATACAGTAGGACAAGAATTTGGTCCGCTCGGCCATGGCGCCGGATACGATGGTCGCCGTAGTCGCGCAGAAGACCAGGTTGAACACGAAGTTGGACCAGTCAAAATTGGCGTAGTCCGTGAAGATGGCGAAGCTGGGCCTGCCGATAAAGCCGCCAATGTCCTCGCCGAGGAGCAGTGAGAAGCCGATGGGTACGAAAACCATACATCCGATACAGAAGTCCATCAGATTCTTCATCAGAATGTTGCCGGCGTTCTTGGCCCGGGTAAAACCGGTCTCTACCATGGCGAAGCCGGCCTGCATCCAGAATACCAGAGCGGCTCCTATCAGGAACCATACGGCGAATACTTCGCTGTTCACTGCACGAAAGATTTCTTCAGTCATAACTTTTTTCCTCCTGCCATTTCCTGAAAAAAGCGGAGCCGGGAGTGCTTTCCCTCTAAGCACCCTCGCTCCGCTTTCTTCAAAAATTTAATTGAAAAGGGACTATGGAAATCCATAGCCCCTTCGCTTATGTTCCCTATGATAGCACCGTGAAATTTTGTTGTCAACGACACTTTTGATTAAAAATCAGCGCAAATTATCTGAAAAATTTGGCGGATTTTGATGAAAGTAAGACTTGCATTTTTCTGTGTACAGTATATAATATACAGTATACAGATACTTGGCTGGCCTTGCGGAGAGTGACGCAGGCGGGCGCAAGAAAGCGGAAAGGATGAAACGTATGATCAGGCACCTGAACCTGAAAGCTTATGGAAAGGTGAATCTTGGGCTGGATGTGCTGAGACGGAGAGATGACGGCTACCATGAAGTGCGCATGGTCATGCAGACCGTAGGTCTCTACGATAAGGTGGAACTGCTTTACCGGGAGGAGCCGGGAGTGACGATAGAGACGAATCTGTACTATCTTCCGGCCAATGAGAATAATCTGGCGTGCAGGGCCGCGGCGCTTCTGCTGGATGAGTTCGGCGTCCGTCATGGCGTACATATCCGTCTGAACAAGTTCATCCCGGTGGCGGCCGGCATGGCCGGGGGCAGCAGCGACGCGGCGGCGGTGCTTTACGGCGTCAGCCGGATGTTCGGGCTGGGGCTGAGCAGGGAACAGCTGCAGGAGAGAGGCCTGAGGATTGGCGCGGACGTTCCCTACTGTGTGCTGCGGGGTACGGCGCTTTCCGAGGGAGTCGGAGAGATTCTGACGCCTCTTCCGCCGGCGCCTCAGTGCCAGGTCCTGATCGCGAAGCCGGGAATCAGCGTGTCCACCAGAAGCGTTTATGAGAATCTTCACGCTGACAGGCTGAGACCGGATCAGCATCCGGATATTGACGGCATGGTAGAGGCCATCCGCCGGAAGGATATCGTGGAGATGACAGCCCGGATGGGAAATGTTCTGGAGACGGTGACCGTACCGGCGCACCCGGAGATTGCCGCCATCAAGGATATGATGCTGGAGAGCGGAGCGGCCGGAGCCCTTATGAGCGGCAGCGGTCCCACGGTGTTTGGCCTGTATACGGATTCCAGGGCGGCATCGTCAGCCTATGAGCGGCTGCGCTACGGGGACGGTTCCAGGATTGCCAGGCAGGTTTATCTGACGGACTTTTTTAACAGAAAAGAGCCGGAGGAGACAGAAGAGTAAGGAAAGAATGGGGAGAATGCAGTTATGGAGTACAATCTGAATGTGAAGATGAACGAGTATCTGCCTTTGAGGGATGTGGTGTTTAATACTCTGCGGCAGGCGATCCTGAGAGGGGAGCTTGCGCCGGGAGAGCGTCTGATGGAGATTCAGCTGGCCGACCGGCTGGGAGTCAGCCGCACGCCGATCCGTGAGGCGATCCGCAAGCTGGAGCTGGAGGGCCTTGTGCTGATGATCCCCAGGAAGGGCGCGGAGGTTGCCAGGATTTCCGCCAAGAGCCTGCGGGATGTACTGGAGGTCCGCCGCTCTCTGGAAGAGCTGGCCAGTGAGCTGGCCTGCCAGCGGATGACGGAGGAACAGATTCAGGAGCTGGAGGAGGCCAAAAAAGCCTTTGACGCCGCGGTGGAAAAGGGCGATATCATGGAACTTGCCGAGACGGACGAGAAGTTTCATGATGTGATCTTCAACGGGACCGGCAATGCCCGCCTGGTGCAGATCCTCAATAATCTCCGGGAACAGATGTACCGCTACCGCCTGGAATATATCAAAGAGGAGGATAAGCGCCAGATCATCATGATCGAACATGAGAAGATCCTGCGGGCGATCCGGACCCGCCACGTGGCGGAGGCCAAGGACGCCATGCGGGAGCATATTGACAATCAGGAGATTACGGTTTCCCGGAACATTCAGGATAAATGATTAATATTTCTCAACCAAATATTAAATTTTTATAACCTGTATTGACAAGGTGACAGGCTGTCATTATAATAAATGACAACTTGTCACTTTTTTGGCAAAAAGCAGCAGCGAGGAGGGATATTTCATGCCCAGCCAGCGTTTTATGAGACTGCCGGAAGAGAAGCGTCAGGTCATATGGGAAGCGGCTATGGATGAATTCCTGCATCAGCCCTTTGAGAAGGTTTCCATCAACCGGATCATCAAGGACGCAGGCATATCCAGAGGAAGCTTTTATACATATTTTGAAGATAAGCGGGAGCTTCTGTCGTTCATATTAGGAGACACCAAGAAACGATGGTCCCAGGCCTGCGAGGTCAGTCTGGAACAGTCCGGCGGCGATTTCTTCATTATGATGGAGACGCTGTTTGACGTGGCCATGGAGTTCTGCAGGAATAATGACCTGTTCAATCTGCATAAGAATCTGATCATGTATCCCGATCTGCTGCAGTCCCTGATGCCGGATGTGAACCGATGCGAGGAGGAAGTCAAGGCCGGTATGTTTGAGAAGGTGGACACTTCCCGGTTCCGGGACCCGACGCCGGAAAGCGGTCTTCTGCTTTTTAAGATCGCGCTTATGGCCATGATAGGAGCGATCTCCGAGGCCTGCATGAGGCCGGAGAGGGAGACCCAGAGCAGGAATGACTATCTGAGGGTCCTGTCCATGCTGAAGCATGGGGTGTGCAGGGAACCGGAAATAACTGAGACGGAGGTTTTGGATCATGAATAAAGGTGTGATCGCGGCTGCCGTAGTGGTAGTGGCAGCAGTGGCGGCGGGAGTTTTCGCTGCCCCTCAGCTTATGAAAAAAGAGACGATAGAGGAGACGGTCGCGCCTCCGGTGGTGCAGGTGGTCTCGCCTGAAATGGGCGATATTGAGATAAGCCGCAGCCTGATCGGAACGGTGGAGCCGTCAGATCTGGTGTACGTGATCCCGAAGGCGGCCGGCGAGATCACCGCGGTGTACGCCAATGTGGGTGATTATGTGACCGAGGGCCAGCTGCTGTGCGAGATTGATACCAGACAGGTGGACGCGGCCAAGCTTCAGATGGAGGCTGCGGCGGTTCAGCTGGAGGATGCCAACACCAACCTGCAGAGAATGAGGGTTCTCTATCAGAGCGGCGATATCTCGGCCCAGTCCTTCGAGCAGGTGGAGAGCGCGGCCAAGGCGGCGCAGATCCAGTATGACAGCGCCAAGCTGGCCTATGATTATCAGATGGAATTCAGCCATATCACGGCCACGATCGGCGGCCGCATCGAGAGCAGCAGCATGGAGGTGCACAGCATGGCCTCTCAGACCAATCCTCTGTGCGTGATCTCCGGCGAGGGCATGAAGACCATCAGCTTTGCTGTGACCGAGGCCCTTCTGGATCAGGTGAAGCAGGGGGAGCCCATTACGGTGGAGAAGAGCGGAAGCCGGTATGAGGGAGTTGTCACGGAGGTCAGCACCATGGTGGACTCCATGACCGGCCTGTTCAACGTCAAGGCTACGGTTGAGAACGGGGAGGCTCTGGTCAGCGGTTCCGCGGTCCGCCTGTATGTGGTGTCCGACCGTGCGGACGGCGTGCTGTCAGTTCCGGTGGACTGCATCTATTACAGTGCCGGAAAGCCTTTTGTATATACATATGACAATGGAATCGTTCACCAGGTCAGCGTGGAGACGGGCCTCAGCGACGACATCCGCATGGAGATCGTGTCGGGGCTGTCCGCTTCCGACCAGGTGATCGCCACCTGGAGCCCGGAGCTGTATGAGAACGCGCCGGCTGTGCTGGAAAGCTCCGCGGCGGCCGAGTAGAGGAGGGGATGGTATGAACATAACAAAGACCGTCCTCAAACGGCCGGTTACTACGGTCATGGTGGTTCTGTGCCTGATCGTGTTCGGTCTGACATCCGTTCTTTCCTCCAAGCTGGAGCTGATCCCGGAGATGAACATCCCCATGATGATCATTGCCACCGTCTATCCGGGCGCCAGCCCGGAGGACGTGAATGAGCTGGTGAGCCGTCCCATCGAAGACGAGGTGGGCACTCTGGTAGGCGTCACTGGCGTTACCAGCCAGTCCAGCGAGAATATGTCCATGGTTCTTCTGGAATATGAGTACGGGACCGACATCGACGACGCTTACGACGATCTGAAGCGCTCCCTGGACCTGCTTCAGGCCAGCTTTCCCGACGATGTGCAGGACCCTCTTATCATTGAGATGGATATCAATGATGTTGCCAGCATCAGCCTGGCCATCAACAATGACAGCCAGGAGAATCTGTACAACTACGTGGATGATCTGATCATTCCTGAATTTGAGAAGCTTTCCACCGTGGCCAGCATCGACATCAGCGGCGGCCGTCAGGAATATGTCCGTGTGGAGCTGATGCCGGAAAAGCTGACTCAGTATCGGCTGAGCATGAGCTCCGTAGCGACGGCGATCTCCACGGCGGATTTTATCTATCCGGTGGGCGACGCGGATGTGGGACGCCAGAACCTGTCCGTGACGGCCCAGGTGCCTTTTGACACCATGGAAAGTCTGAAGAATATCCCGATCACGGCAGGCGGCGGCAATATTATCTACCTGTCCGACATCGCCAACATCTACCCGGCTCTGGAAGAGGAGAACGGTATAGGCCGCTACAATGGTCGCGACACCATCTCCATAGGGATTCACAAGAATCAGAGCAACAGCGACGTGGAAGTATCCGACGCGGTGCAGCGGGTTGTGAAGCAGCTGCAGGAGGAAGACGAGAATCTGGAGATCGTGGTGGTCAATGACAACAGCGAGATGATCCGACATTCTCTCACATCTGTGGTTGAGACCATGGTGATGGCGGTCATAGTCTCCATGGTGATCATTTTCCTGTTCTTCGGAGATCTGAAGGCGTCCCTGATCGTGGGAACGTCTATTCCCATCTCCATACTGGTAGCGCTGATCTCCATGAGCCTTATGGGATTTTCTCTGAATGTGATCACCCTCAGCAGCCTGGTTCTGGGCGTGGGCATGATGGTGGATAACTCCATTGTTGTGCTGGAGAGCTGTTTCCGTTCCACGGAAGGCAAGAGCGTCCGGGAATATGCCCAGGCCGCGCTGAAGGGCAGCGGGGTGGTGCTTCAGTCCATTATCGGATCCACTATCACTACCTGCGTGGTATTTCTGCCTCTGGCCATGCTGGAGGGAATGTCCGGCCAGCTGTTCAAGCCTCTGGGCTTTACCATAGTATTCTGCATGGTGGCATCCCTGGTCTCCGCCATGACGATCGTGCCCCTGTGCTATACCATGTATAAGCCGGTGGAGCGGGAGAAGGCCCCTCTTTCCGGCGGGATCCGTTTCCTGCAGGACAGATACCGTAAGATCATGCGGGCGCTCCTTCCGGCGAAGAAGCTGGTAATCTTCCTTTCCGTGCTCATGCTGTGCGGTTCCCTTGTCCTGGCGTCCCGCCTCGGGATGGAGCTGATGCCGTCGGTGGATCAGGGGACCGTGGCGATCACGATCGAGACCCGGCCGGGCCTGAAGGTGAGCGAGGTGGATAAGATTCTGACGGAGGCGGAGACGATCATCGCCCAGGATGAGAATGTGGAGTCCTACATGTTATCCTACGGCTCCAGCGGACTGAGTATCGGAACCGGTTCCTCTGCGACGCTGACAGCTTATCTGAAGGATGACTGCCCGCTGGAGACCGATGAGGTCGTTCGGATGTGGCGGCCCGTTCTCAACCGGATTCCGGACTGCAATATCACCGTGTCCAGCAGCAGTATGATGAGCGCCATGCTGAGCGCGGCCAGCGGATTTGAGGTAAGCCTGCAGAGCACGGATTACGATACGCTGAAGGCTGCCACAGACGAGATGGTGGATGTTCTGACCGCCCGTCCGGAGGTGTCCAAGGTTCATTCCAGCCTGGAGAACGCGGCGCCGATCATCAAGATTAACGTAGACCCCATTCAGGCTGCGGCCGAGGGATTGTCCCCCGTTCAGGTGGCCGGAATGGTTAACATGATGCTGGACGGTACTGAGGCAACCACCCTGGAGGTGGAGGGCCGGGATGTCAGCGTCATGGTGGAATACCCGGCCGGAGAGTACGATACTCTGGACCAGGTGAAGAGTATTGTGATACCTACCGCCACCGGCGCGTCGGTAGCGCTGATGGATATTGCGGAAGTGGCCTATGAGGACAGCCCCTTAAGCATCACCCGCTCGGATAAGCAGTACCAGGTGACCGTCTCCGGCGATTACACGGAGTATGTCAACACTGCCGACGACGAGGAAGTGGCCCGCGTAAAGCAGACGCTGCTGGACGAGGTGGTGAAACCCAGACTGTACGGGGACATGATGATTCAGGTCGCCTCCATTGACGAGAGGATGAACGAGGAGATCGGCGCCCTGTTCCAGGCGGTGCTGATCGCGGCTTTCCTGGTGTTTGTGGTGATGGCCGCTCAGTTTGAGTCGCCCAGGTTCTCCCTGATGGTTATGACTACCATCCCCTTTGCCCTGATCGGTTCCTTCAGCATGCTGTATTTCTGCGATGTGAAGATCAGCATGCCTTCCATGCTGGGCTTTCTGATGCTGGTGGGCACGGCCGTGAACAATGGTATTCTCTATGTAGATACGGTCAACCAGTACCGGCTGGAGGGGATGGATATGGATACGGCCCTGATCGAGGCCGGAACGACGAGACTTCGTCCTATCCTGATGACGACGCTGACGACGGTGGTGGCCATGATCCCCATGTGCATGGCTTACGGCGACGCGGGAGAGCTGATGCAGGGACTGGCGCTGGTGGACGTAGGCGGACTTCTGGTATCTATGATATTGGCTTTGCTCATGCTTCCGGCATACTATTCCGTCATGAACGGAAAACGTAAGATGGAAGTTCTGGATATTGATTAAGCGAGGAGGTGCGGTAGATGATGAAAAAAAGATGGAGAAAGATGGCAGCTGTGACGGCCGCGGCCGCGGTTCTGTCTGCGGAGGCATGGACGCCTGGGGTGGTCTGGGCGATCACCCCGGAATTCGGCCGGACGGAGGAGGAATGGGCCCGGCTTCGGGACAATGTCCTGGAATATGAGGAAATTGAAGGGCTGGTCACGGAGTACAATGTGACGGTTCAGAACAATCAGGAAGACTACAGAAAGAATTATTCTCACAAAACAATGAGCGAGCTTGTCAATGACGCCCGCCATGAGGTGGACGGCATGTACCAGGCTGCCGCCAACGCTACTGACGATATGACCATGATCACCACCAACATGCAGGCCAGGCTGGCGGAAGACCAGATTCAGCAGACCATTGACAACGCTGAGGACGGCGAGACCAAGCGTCTGGAATTTAAGAAGACGGAGAAGTCTCTGGCGGCTCAGGCCCAGACGCTGATGAACAACTATTATCAGCTTCAGTGCCAGCTGGAGAATGCCCAGAACAGCAGGCCTCTGCTGGAAAATCTGGTGGAGGTGGCCCAGCGGCAGCAGAGCTCCAGCGTAGGGATGGCGACTTACTCGGACGTGCTGACGGCTCAGCAGAACCTGCTTAACGCCGACGCGCAGATCATCAGCCTTCAGAATCAGATGGAAAGTACCCGTCAGAACCTGATCGTGATGCTGGGGTGGGCCCAGAATTCGACTCCTGAGATCCGCGAGGTGCCTGCGGCGGATCTGAGCCGGATCGAGAACATGAGTCCCCAGGCGGATCTGGAGACGGCGTGGGCCAACGACTATACGCTGCTGATCGACCAGCGGAAGGAGGCCAACTCCATCACGGACAGCGGCCGCCAGACTCACGCGGCCAGCGTGGAAAATGACAGGCAGGCCATTGCCGTTGCCCTCAACTCCGCTTATCAGGCGGTGCTTCAGGCCAAGAATACCTACGATCAGGCGATTATGGATCTGGATATCGCCAACAAGGACTACAATACAGCCCAGATAAAACAGCAGGTCGGCGTAGGAACAGCGCTGGAGACCCTGCAGGCGCAGGTGAATGTTATGTCGGCCCAGACTCAGCAGAAACTGGCGGATCTGAAGCTGTTCCAGGCCATGGAAACTTATGACTGGGTTGTAAAGGGAGTGAGATAATGGGACGAAAGGATTGGAAGCTGAGGAAAAGGCAGATGGCCGCGGCCGCAGTGCTGGCGCTGGCCGTTTCCTCCGGAGGCATGACGGCTCTGGCGGTGGAGAGGCCGGAGACTATCGATGAGGAAACCTGGGCCCGACTTCAGGACTATGTTCTGGAGTACGACGAGATCGCCAACCTGGTGGAGTACTATAATCCCCAGTACCAGCAGCTGGTAAACGGGATTCAGATGAATCTTCAGCCCGTTGAGAAAGCAGCCAGTGACCTGCATCAGGTGGCCAGGGACAGCAACTGGGACGCCTATCTTGATCAGAAGGACGGCGACCAGATGTCCGCGATGATCAACAAGACCTACGCCAGATACGCCAGCAGCGCGGCCAGCACTGTGGAGAGCCTGGAGCGGACTCTGAAAAATTCTACCAAAAACACAAAAAACCTGACCCGCAAGAGTCTGATCAGCGGTGTTCAGCAGCTGATGATCGGTTACAATCAGGCGGCGGCGTCCATAGAACTGGCGTCTACGGCAGTGGAGCTGGCGCAGGAGGCCCTTGAATCGGCGCAGAGTCAGAGGGCCATGGGAATGGCAACGGATACGGATGTTCAGTCGGCTCAGAAGTCCCTTTTTGAGGCACAGAGTCAGCTGCAGCTTCTGACGGATACTACATCGACCCTTCGTCAGCAGATGTGCATGATGACCGGCTATTCTTATGACGCCCCTCTGGAGGTCCGGACAGTCCCGGAGCCGGATCTGTCCAGGATCGACGCCATGAATCCGGAGACGGATTACAACACGGCCCGCCAGTTCAATCCGACTATTTCGGCTCTGCAGTCCGTGTCGGGAAGGGCAGGCAACTACGACAGGAAGTTCCGCACTCTTCATGAGGGGGAGGCTCAGCTTAAAACTAAGATTGAGTCCATGTACCAGGAAGTGCTTCAGGCCAGGACCGCTTACGAGGCGGCCAATACAGCCCTGGCGGGGGCTCAGCTGACTATGGACGGCAACGAGCGCATGTACCAGCTGGGAATGCTGGGACGGCTCCAGTATCTTCAGACAAAGCTGGCTTACCTGCAGCAGAAGTCGGCGGCTGACAACGCGTCGCTGTCTCTGACCCAGGCCATAGAGGCCTACTACTGGGCCCTTAACGGGGTTGTGGAATTTTAGAGCCGGACCGTGCAGGACCGGAAAGCCATTGTGCCAGTCCGGACCGTACTGTGAGTTTTAAGGGAGTCTCTTGGAGGCTCCCTTTATTTTTGGAGGGGGAGAAAGGCCAGAGAGCGATTTTTTGCTCTATAAGGGCGTTATAGTCCTCCTCTCCCAGAAGCTTTCGCAGCTCCTCTCTGGATTCCTCCGGAAGGACGGCATGAACGGCATCCGAAAAGCAGAGACGCGGATAGAGGACGCACCACCAATTTCGGCCCCGCCCCTCTCCCAGAGTCACCTGGACCGCGTCGTAGGTCCCGCAGGGAAAAACAAGACCGCCGTAGGCCTTGGCCGGAAAGTAAGCGCTGGTGACACAGACTCTGGCAGAGCAGGGGCTCCCTTTTCCGGCGGCGAAAGCCTCTATCTCTTCCTCCAGCTGTGCCTTGTTTTGGTTTACATAATTGCAGATTTCTTCCTTTCCGGAAGCATCTGCCGGCAGGCCGGCCGCCAGTGTCTCTATGAGAAAGGATTTTACCTCCAGCTTCAGCTTCTGGTCTTTGGGGGAGTTTGTACCGGCCAGTACATGAAGCCGCAGGATTTTGGGAGCGACGCGGCTGGCGGGATTTTCCGCCTGTATCCGGATCCATCCCCCAAAACACAGAAGGGACATGAGGAAGCAGGCGGCGGACAGGATCAGTTCTCGTTTATATTTCACAGTATTTATCCTCCATTCTTTCCGGGACGGTCAGTTGATTTTCTCATTGTAATTCTTCCCGCGTATGGTATAATTAAACACGAAAATGAGTTCCCCCGGGAAGATAAGGAGAATGTGGATGAAAGAAACGATTGCGGTGCTGTTCGGAGGGCAGTCATCGGAGCATGTGGTATCCTGTATGTCGGCGGCTAATGTGGCGGCGCAGATTGACAGGGACCGGTACCGTCTGGTCCTGATCGGGATTACAGAGGAAGGCCGCTGGATTCTGACGGAATCGGTGGAGGATATACGCTCCGGAAGCTGGAGAGAGGGGACTGTCTCGGCAGTCATCAGCCCTGACGCCACCAAAAAGTGCATTATTACAGAAGAGGCAGACGGAACGGCCCGTGAGATTCCTGTGGATGTGGTGTTTCCGGTCCTTCATGGACTGTACGGGGAGGACGGTACGGTGCAGGGACTTTTGGAGCTGGCGCGGATTCCCTATGTGGGCTGCGGCGTGCTGTCTTCCGCCCTGTCCATGGATAAGCGGTACACGAAGATTGTGGTGGACGATCTGGGTATCCGCCAGGCAAAATATATGCCGGTGATGAGAAGCGAGCTGAAGGATATGGATAAGGTGGCGGATAAGATAGAAGAGAAGCTGCCGTATCCGGTTTTTGTGAAACCGTCCAACGCCGGTTCCTCCAGAGGCATCAGCAAGGCGGCCGACCGCCCGGGCCTGAAAGCGGCTCTCAGGGAGGCGGCCCTTCACGACCGCAAGATCCTGGTGGAGGAGGCTGTCGTAGGTCATGAGGTGGAATGCGCCGTCTTCGGAGGAGGAAACCGCCCGGTGGAAGCGTCCGGAGTGGGAGAGATTCTGGCGGCCGCGGAGTTCTACGATTTTGAGGCCAAATATTACAACGCGGAATCAAAAACCGTGGTGGACCCGGAGCTTCCGGAGGGAGCCGCGGAGAGAGTCCGCCAAAGCGCTGTGGAGATCTTCAAGGCGGTGGACGGCTATGGTCTGGCCAGAGTGGATTTCTTTGTCACTGACCGGGGAGAGGTGATCTTCAATGAGATCAACACCATGCCGGGATTTACGGCCATCAGTATGTATCCCATGCTGTGGGAGGCCAGAGGGGTCACCAAGGCCCGGCTGGTAGAGAATCTGATCGCCCACGCGAAGGAGCGCTATCATGTATAAGAATGCCCCCATCGGAGTGTTTGATTCCGGAGTCGGCGGACTGACGGTGGTCCGGGAGATCATCCGCCAGATGCCGGAGGAGAGAATCGTATATTTCGGAGATACGGCCCGGCTTCCCTACGGCTCCAAGTCCAGGGATACCATAATCCGCTATTCCCGTCAGAATATCCGTTTCCTGCTGACTATGGATGTGAAGGCCATTGTCATCGCCTGCAATACGGCCAGCGCCTACGCCCTGGAGACCGTTGAAAAGGAATTTGAGCTGCCGGTTATCGGCGTGATCAGGGCCGGAGCCGTCACAGCTGTCAACGCTACCCGCAACGGCAAGATCGGCGTCATCGGAACGGAAGGAACGGTGGGCAGCGGTATTTACACGGAAGTGATCAAGAAGCTGAATCCGGATGTGAAGGTGACCGGCAAAGCCTGTCCGTTGTTTGTTCCCCTGGTGGAGGAAGGCCTTCTTCATGATTCCGTGACGGATGAGATCGCGTCCCGGTATTTAAGCGAGCTGAAAGGA
Source organism: uncultured Lachnospiraceae bacterium (assembly GCA_947626475.1). GTDB lineage: Bacteria > Bacillota > Clostridia > Lachnospirales > Lachnospiraceae > UBA3402. Next base: position 5,793 of record CANQSK010000040.1, on the reverse strand, counting down.
CGTTTTATTGATACGCTGGTGCTGGGCTGCACCCATTATCCCCTTCTTCGCTCGACGGTCGGCCGTATCATGGGAAGCGATGTAACCCTGGTGAATCCGGCTTATGAGACCGCGCTGGAGCTGAAGGCGCTGCTGGAGGAGAGAGGCATGAGCTGTGAGCCGGGCTCCGCGGAGGATGACCCGGACAAATACCGGTTTTATGTCAGCGACCTGGCCGACAAATTCACAGCCTTTGCCACGTCCATTCTGCCAAAGCAGGTGAAGGAGACCAGGAAGATCAACATTGAGAAGTATTAGAAGAAAAGGGTGACAGGAATGTTTGCTATGACCCGCGGCGTGCTGATAAGCATCAGCGGTTCCCAGTGCACCAACGGGGAGCCGGAAGAGATTGAGATGATGGTTACCGGAGATTATTACGAAAAGAACGGCAAGCGCTATGTCGTCTATGAGGAGATCATGGAGGGCGGGACAGGCGTCATCAAGAACATTATTAAGATCATGCCGGACTCGCTGTCCATTATTAAGAGCGGGGAGATCAGCACCCACATGGTGTTTGAGAAGAATAAGAAGAACCTGACCTGCTACCTGACTCCCTACGGGCAGATGATGATCGGCCTGAACACCGGGGACATCCGGCTTCTGGAGGAGGAAGGGCTTCTGAAGGTTGATGTGGATTATTCCCTTGACATCAATTATGAGCATGTGTCCGACTGCAATATCTCCGTGTCGGTGAAGCCCCTGGCGTAGGGACAGACGTGCGCCCGGACATGAATCTTCTATAATTATAGGAAACGAATATAAATATACTTAGAAAAAAAAGGCGATAAAAAGGCCCCATGGACACTGCAGTTTGCAGGTCCATGGGGCCGTGCTGCTGTATGGGATGCGGTTATTTGGACTTCTTAAGCCCGATTCTCTCAAGCAGGCCCTTCTTCTTGGGAAGAGTGGGGACCGTGCCGCCGCGTACGCTCTTGATCTCAGTTATGTAAATGCCGCTTACCACCGCCTTCACTTCCGTCTTAACCGGAAGGACCGCAAAAACCTTTTCGTCGGCGATCAGCGTCATCACTCTGGGACCTACCTTGGCCTTTACCACCGGAACCTTCATCCACCGGGCGTACCTGGGAGTGCTGTCCGACACGACCTTGGGCAGGTTGGCTTCGGAAAGCTTCATCTTCTTCTTATCGATGACCAGCATGGATACCGTCTGGGCGGCCGCGTCCAGCAGGGACTGCTGCTCGACCTGACGTTTTTCCAGCCTTCGTCCCAGAAAATACAGGACGGCCAGAACCACGATAAGGATGATCAGAACGACAAACAATACATTAAGAAATGTGCTCACAAAGGGTACCTCCATGTTCAGTGCTCATTACCAGTCCAAATATTATAGCACTTTTGTGTAAAAATGGCAAGAAAAAAGTAGGAAAAATCGAGAAAAATCAAGCAAAAACCTCTTGACACCTTGACAGCGCTATGATAATATGAAGTTTGCACTATTGTGGATTCATGCGCATTTTTGGCTGAAGTATGCCCAAAATCAGCAGGAAAAGAATAGAAAAACAGGGGTGAAATGTCAATGGAGAAAAGCAGAATGCGTCCTGTGAAAGCAGGGAAGAGCGAACGAATGAGCTTCTCGAGGCAGAAGGAAGTTCTTGAGATGCCGAACTTGATTGAAATCCAGAAGACCTCATACCAGTGGTTCCTCGACGAGGGACTGAAGGAGGTTTTTCAGGATATCTCTCCAATCGCGGATTTCGCGGGACACCTGAGTCTGGAATTTGTTGACTTTACGTTGTGCAGGGATGATGTGAAGTATACCATCGCCGAGTGCAAGGAGCGTGACGCGACCTATGCCGCCCCGCTTAAGGTAAAAGTCAGACTCTGCAACAAAGACAAGGACGAGATCAACGAGCATGAGATTTTCATGGGCGATCTCCCGCTTATGACAGATACCGGCTCGTTCGTCATCAACGGAGCGGAACGTGTTATCGTCAGCCAGCTGGTGCGTTCTCCGGGCATTTATTACGGCATGACCCGGGACAAGGGCGGAAAAGAACTGTACTCCTGTACCGTTATCCCTAACCGCGGCGCCTGGTTAGAGTATGAGACGGACTCCAATGACATTTTCTACGTCCGCGTGGACCGGACCAGGAAGGTACCGGTGACGGTGCTGATCCGTGCCCTGGGATACGGCACCAACGCGGAGATCCTCGATATATTCGGCGAGGAGCCGAAGATTCTGGCCAGCTTTGGTAAGGACATGTCCGACAATTACCAGGATGGCCTGTTAGAGTTATATAAGAAGATCCGTCCCGGCGAGCCGCTTTCGGTGGACAGCGCGGAGAGTATGTTAAATAGTATGTTCTTTGACCCCAGAAGATACGATTTAGCAAGAGTCGGACGGTACAAATTCAATAAAAAGCTTGCCTTCAAGAACCGCTTAAATGCTCAGACCCTTGCGGAGGACGTGATCGATCCCAGCACGGGCGAGATTCTGGCGTCAGCCGGCCAGGTTCTGGATAAGAAGCTGGCGGAGGAGATTCAGAACGCCGCGGTTCCCTACGTGTGGGTTCAGGGCCTGGAGCGCAATGTGAAGGTAATCTCCAATATGATGGTGGACCTGCGCCACTATGTGAATTTTGACCCGGCAGAGGCCGGCGTTGTAGAGTTAGTATTCTATCCAGTGCTTCGTCCTATACTGGATGAATATGGAGATGATGAAGAGGAACTGAAGCGGGCTATCCGCCGCAATGTGCCGGAGCTGGTTCCCAAGCACATTACGAAGGAAGACATTATTGCTTCTATTAATTATAATATGCATCTGGACAACCGGATCGGCAACACGGACGATATTGACCACCTGGGCAACCGGCGGATCCGCGCCGTAGGCGAGCTTCTGCAGAACCAGTACCGGATCGGCCTGGCCAGGATGGAGAGAGTGGTCCGGGAGCGTATGACCACTCAGGATATTGACGGCATTACGCCTCAGTCCCTGATCAACATCAAGCCGGTGACGGCGGCGGTGAAGGAGTTCTTCGGAAGCTCCCAGCTGTCCCAGTTCATGGACCAGAACAACCCCCTGGCGGAGCTGACCCACAAGAGGCGTCTATCTGCCCTGGGCCCCGGCGGCCTGTCCAGAGACAGGGCCGGATTCGAGGTGCGTGACGTTCATTATACCCATTACGGCCGTATGTGTCCCATTGAGACCCCTGAAGGTCCCAATATCGGACTGATCAACTCCCTGGCCTCCTATGCCCGGGTGAACATTTACGGTTTTGTGGAGGCCCCCTACCGGATTGTTGACAAGTCCGATCCTCAGAATCCCAGAGTTACAGACGAGGTGGTTTATCTGACCGCCGACGAGGAGGACAATTTCGTAGTGGCCCAGGCCAACGAGCCTCTGGATGAGGAAGGACATTTTGTAAACAGAAATATTTCAGGCCGGAGAAGGACGGAGACGTCTTCCTTCCGCAAGAGCTCCATCGACCTGATGGACGTTTCCCCGAAGATGGTGTTCTCCGTGGCTACGGCCATGATCCCGTTTTTGGAGAACGACGATGCCAACCGTGCCCTGATGGGCTCCAACATGCAGCGTCAGGCCGTGCCGCTTCTGAGCACGGAGGCGCCTGTGGTGGGAACCGGAATGGAGAGCAAGGCGGCGGTGGACTCCGGCGTCTGCGTAATAGCCAAAAACGCCGGCACTGTGGAGCGTTCCGCTTCCAATGAGATCGTGATCCGCAGGGATTCTGACGGCGTGAAGGATGTTTACCATCTGATCAAGTTTGAGAGAAGCAACCAGTCCAACTGCTATAACCAGAAACCGATCGTTTACAAGGGCGACCATGTGGAGGCCGGAGAGGTGATCGCCGACGGTCCTTCCACCCACAACGGAGAGATTGCCCTGGGCAAGAACCCGCTGATCGGATTTATGACCTGGGAAGGCTACAACTACGAGGACGCGGTTCTGCTGAGTGAGAAACTGGTGCAGGACGACGTTTACACGTCTGTCCACATTGAGGAATATGAGACGGAGGCCCGTGATACCAAGCTTGGGCCGGAGGAGATCACCAGAGACGTTCCCGGCGTAGGCGAGGACGCCCTGAAGAATCTGGATGAGAGAGGCATTATCCGTATCGGAGCGGAGGTCCGCGCTCAGGATATCCTGGTGGGAAAGGTGACTCCCAAGGGAGAGACGGAGCTGACGGCGGAGGAGCGGCTGCTGAGGGCCATCTTCGGCGAGAAGGCCAGAGAGGTCCGCGACACCTCCCTGAAGGTACCTCACGGCGCTTACGGCATTGTGGTGGACGCCAAGGTATTTACCAGAGAGAACGGCGACGAGCTGTCTCCCGGTGTCAACCAGACGGTGCGCATCTATATTGCCCAGAAGAGAAAGATTTCCGTGGGCGACAAGATGGCGGGACGTCACGGCAACAAGGGCGTTGTCTCACGCGTGCTTCCCGTGGAGGATATGCCGTTTCTGCCCAACGGCCGTCCCCTGGATATTGTTCTGAATCCGCTGGGCGTGCCTTCCCGTATGAACATCGGTCAGGTTCTTGAGACCCATCTGAGCCTGGCGGCCAGGGCACTGGGCTTTAACGTATCGACGCCTGTTTTCGACGGGGCGGATGAGAAGGATATTGTGCTGGCTCTGGATATGGCCAACGATTATGTCAACGGCACCTGGGAGGATTTCCAGGAGAAATATAAGGACGTTCTGCAGCAGGAGGTTATGGATTATCTGGGCTCCCACCTGGAGCACAGAGAGCTGTGGAAGGGCGTTCCCATCAGCCGGGACGGCAAGGTAAGGCTGAGGGACGGACGTACCGGCGAGTTCTTTGACAGCCCGGTTACCATCGGCCACATGCATTATCTGAAGCTGCATCACCTGGTTGACGATAAGATCCATGCCCGGTCCACGGGCCCATACTCCCTGGTTACCCAGCAGCCTCTGGGCGGCAAAGCCCAGTTCGGCGGACAGCGTTTCGGCGAGATGGAGGTCTGGGCGCTGGAGGCATACGGCGCGTCCTACACCCTTCAGGAGATCCTGACGGTGAAGTCCGACGACGTGGTGGGCCGTGTGAAGACCTATGAGGCGATCATCAAAGGTGAGAACATCCCCGAGGCAGGCATTCCGGAGTCCTTCAAGGTTCTTCTGAAGGAGCTGCAGTCTCTTGGCCTGGATGTGCGCGTGCTGCGGGATGACAACACGGAAGTGGAGCTGACCGAGAGCGTGGATTACGGCGATACGGATCTGAGAGCGATCATTGAAGGCGACAGACCGTACAATCGGGATGAGTCCTACGAGAACTACGGTTACCAGTCCCAGGAGTTCCAGGACGGGGAGCTGGTGGATATCGGCGAGGACGATTATGAGGACGAAGAGGATGATGATTCCTACGAGGACCTGGAGCCCGATGACAGCGAATTCAAAGAAGAAGAATAGAGCCGAGACTTAATTCTGTATTGAGATAAACGGCGGCGCGCCGCCGTGGCAAAATAGATGGAAGGGAGTATCACTCATGCCTGAGACGAATGAAACTTATCAGCCTATGACGTTTGATGCCATAAAGATTGGTCTTGCCTCCCCGGAGAAGATTCTGGAGTGGTCCCACGGAGAAGTAAAGAAGCCTGAGACCATCAATTACAGGACCCTGAAGCCGGAGAAGGACGGTCTGTTCTGCGAGCGTATCTTCGGGCCCAGCAAGGACTGGGAGTGTCACTGCGGCAAGTACAAGAAGATCCGTTATAAGGGAGTTATCTGCGACCGGTGCGGCGTGGAGGTTACCAAGGCCA
>CANQSK010000039.1 GCA_947626475.1 uncultured Lachnospiraceae bacterium | reverse complement strand
GTTCTGCCGCTTTTGGCCGGTGGGCTTCCTCGCATATTAAAACCAGGGTCGGGGCGCAGCTGTCCGCCATACTCCTGGGCATCCTGATCTTCGTAGACGACGGCTTCAACTGCATGACCGTGGGAAGCGTCATCCGTCCCGTAACCGACCGCCATCAGGTATCCAGGGCCAAGCTGGCCTATCTGATCGACTCCACCGCCGCTCCCGTATGTATCATCGCGCCTATTTCTTCCTGGGCGGCAGCCGTCACCTACTCCGTTCCGGCGGACTCAGGCATCAACGGATTTCAAATGTTCCTCCGCACGATCCCCTACAACTTTTACGCTCTGGGCACTCTGCTGATGATGGTTCTGGTGGTCGTCACCCGTCTGGATTACGGCCCCATGAAGCTTCATGAGGAGAATGCCATGAAAGGCGATCTGTTTACGACCCCGGACCGGCCTTACCAGGACGCGGACAATGAGATTCCCTCCTCGAAGGGTCATGTTACCGATCTGGTGTTTCCCGTTGTTGTGCTGATCTTCAGCTGTATCACCGGCATCATCTATACCGGCGGCTTTTTTGAGGGCGCAGGCTTTATCGACGCTTTCGCCAACTCCAGTTCCGCCGTGGGACTGGTGTACGGCAGCCTGATTACCCTGATCTTTACGTTCTTCCTTTACATGGCCAGAGGCGTGATCACCTTCCAGGAGTTTATGGATTGTCTCCCCAGCGGTTTCCGTTCCATGGCCGCTCCCATGATCATCCTGATCATGGCCTGGAACCTTTCCGGCATGACCGGCCTTCTGGGCGCCAACCTCTACATACATGACGTGGTGGCCGCCTCCGCCGGAGCCCTGAAGATCTTTCTTCCGGCCATCATTTTTCTGGTGTCCGTATTTCTTGCCTTTTCTACGGGGACCAGCTGGGGAACTTTCTCCATTCTGATTCCCATTGTGTGCAACGTGTTTACCGACTCCTATGAGATGCTGGTCATCGCCATCGCCGCCTGTCTGGCTGGCGCCGTCTGCGGCGACCACTGTTCTCCCATCTCCGACACTACCATCATGGCTTCCGCCGGGGCCCACTCCAATCATGTAAATCATGTGACGACCCAGATTCCCTACGCCTTCACCGTGGCCGGCGTGTCCGCCGCAGGCTATCTGATCGCCGGCCTGATCGGATATTACACAGACAGTCCCGCGGCTCTGGCCGCTCTTCCGATCACACTGGTTCTTCTGAGCGCCGTCATCCTGGTTCTGAGCCGGTTCAGGAAAAACTGAGGAGGTCCTTCATGAACATACAAAGCCTGTCCTATTTTCTTGTGGTGGCGGAGGAACTGAGCTTTACCAAGGCCTCCAAACGGCTTTATGTATCACAGCAGTCTCTCAGCAATCACATTCAGCGTCTGGAGGAATATTTCGGCACTACCCTGTTTCTGCGGACCGTTCCCCTGACGCTGACGCCCTCCGGCGATTATCTTTACAAGGAGGCCAAAAAGCTTCTGTCCGCCCACGACAATCTGAGAGCCCGGATAACGGACATCAAAGACTATGAGCAGGAAATCCTGAAGATCGGCACCACCCACTCCAGAGCCAGGAGCCTGCTTCCCGCCGCCCTGAAATCCTTCCATCTGCTGCAGCCCGCCATCAGGATCCATCTGTATGAGGGCTCCACTCCCCAGGTGGAGGAACAGCTCCGTCACGGCCACCTGGATCTGAGCATCGGCTATCTTCCCTCCGATACCTCCAACATCCACAGTATCCCTCTCTATGACGATATCTTTCTGGTTGTTGTCCCGGTTCAGCTTCTGCAGGAACATTTCGGAGAGCAGGCCCAGACCATTCTTCAGCAGCTGGATCAATCTTTCGACCCTCATCTGCTGAAAAATCTGCCGTTTCTGACCCTGACAGCCCAGACAAAACTGTCCAATATCTTCACCCTGTACATGGAAGAGAACGACCTAAATCCGGATATTCTTCTGGAGACTCCCAACCTGGACACTCTGCTGGCCATGTGCTACGAAGGTCTCGGCGTCATTATCTGTCCGGCCAGCTTTCTGGAACGCTCTCCCTACGACAAGTCGCGGTTCCGATGCTATCCTATTGAGAGCAGCTACTCCCGCCGGTCCATCGTCATCAATTATCCGTCCAACCGGTATCTTTCCTCGGCGGCTTCGGACTTTATCCGCATCGTAAAGGAAGTGTTTGCTTCCGCCGCCCGCAGCTCGTAAACAGAGGCACAGCAAAGAAAACAGCCATATTCGGAAGCAATTCCGGGTACAGCTGTTTTTTTTAAATAATATTTAATCTAATAATTATTATAATCAGATTAGATCCGTTTTACAGGCAGCGGCGACTACTCTTTTATCCGATCTGAATCTTTATCTCGCCATTTTCCAGCTTTGTCAGGCACTCGTAGCCGTCCTCCGTGATCAGCACTGTATCGGAATGGCGCACGCCGCCCCAGGATTTATCCATCAGTCCCGGCTCCACGGTGATCACCATGCCGGGCTTAAGAAGTATCCGGTTGCCCGCCGCCAGAGACGGGAATTCGTGGGCGGAATTTCCTACTCCATGGCCCACTCTCCCCGGAAGGATATCGCCGAACCCGCGGGCCGTGTAGACGTCGGCCGCCGCCCGGTACAGTTCCTCAAAGGCGACTCCCGGCTTCAGGATGCGGAAAATGCTTTCCCTGGCTTCCAGCATGCCGTCGTAGGCGTTGCGTTTGAAATCGTCCAACTCCCCGATAATAACGGTGCGCTCGTTCTCCGCGTGATAGCCGCCGGTCTTGGCCCAGGCCATGGGAAGCGTCAGATCTCCGTTCTTCGGCTGATAGTGTTTGGGACAGTCGCAGCCGTAGGCAATATGTCCGTTGGACAGGCACCACACGTGAAGGCTGTCGATCATGCCGCCCTCCGACGTGCCGAAACCGCAGACCTCGCTGTCCCGGAAATCCCGGTGCCACATCCGGCGCATGGCGTACTGTCCTTCCGTGCTGGCCTCGGCCTCGGAAAGACCTTTCTTCAGGGCCTCAATGGTTACGCGGACGCCCTCGTCCACCAGGGCCGCCGACCTGCGGATGCAGCCGATCTCATACTCATCCTTGATGATCTTCATCATGTCCACCATATTGGACACCGACTCCAGACTGGAGGACGGATATCTCTGGGCGATATCCTGGCAGAAGCTGTAGCTGTCGTAATCAAATTCCAGTCCGATCTTGCCGGATATGGGACCGGTAATCATGGGAATCGCGTCGGCGGCCTTCATGGCAAGAGCCACATTGGCACCCCATTTTCCGTACAGCTCCACCCGGTCGATGGCCCCTTCTTCCTTTGCGTGGTCACAGCGGATACAGTGGACCAGAAGGACCGGTTCTCCGCTTTTTGTCACCACCACGATCGCCGGATGACTGTTAATGACCGGGTTGAAATTACTGAAATAGAACACATTCTCCGGCTTCTGCAGAATCACCGCGTCCAGCCCGCATTCTTCCATTTTTTCCTTCAGACGGTCAATCCGCCTGGCTACAAACTGTTTTACATCCATGTCCCGACTCTCCTACTTGATTGACGCGTATCTCAGATGCTCGCAGGGATTTCCGATGGTTGCCCAGGCCTCCCCGTCTTCCAGCACAAACATGCTGCTGGACACGCTCTTGGCCGGATATCCCTCGCTGGGGTGACGGCAGATACAGTTTACTCCGTTCTCATGGTCCGACATAATGCGGAACAGATCCTGGAAGCGCAGCCTTCCGTAGCGCTCCTCCACCAGCTCCTTTATCCTGTCATAGCGCTTGTAGGTAGATGTGTACTGGCTGGGATCCGGGTTCAGATGCTTCAGCTGTTCCGAGACATAGTGATTGCTGCGGAACAGAACGCCGGTTCCGTCGTCCTCCTGCACAACCGCGTCATCCTTGGTCATCTCAACACAGTAGGCGTCCTTGGTGTCCACTATGATCACGTTCAGGCCGTTCATCCTGGGAGTGGCCTTCAGATGCTCCAGAGCCTCCCTGGCCGACTTGCATTCTGCCAGAAGGATATGGGCGTTCAGGAAAATGTGGGCGGCGTCCACCCGGTCCACATCCGTCGGCGCCTTGGCTGACCAGAAGCCGGTGTTGGTCACGCCCAGGCCATAGCTGTTCATGCCGCAGGCCGGATAGGTCACGGTGCCGGCGCCATTGATCTCCACGATCTTCAGGCCGTCCGGGTAAGTCCTGCGGATAACTGCCTGTTCAATATACATGCTCATGTCACGGTTCTTGATCACATAGGTGTTGCCGTCGCAGGTGGCTTTGCCGCGGACCATCAGCATGCTGCATTCCTGGTTGAAATACTCCTTCATAAAATAGGCGGGGATATTCAGATACACAATATCCTCAAAGGGAATGCCGGAGCCGTCGGAGATTCCTTTTATCTCATCGTAAATATCCTGATGGCACCGCTCCATGAATTCCAGATTCCGCTTCACAAACTCTTTGTAGCGATCCGTATCCATGTGGTCCTTCGCCATCTTCTCCTTCACCAGCTCCACATTGCCGGCAATGATCTCCTTCAGCTGCTGTCCCTCTGAAAAGCCCTGCTCGTAAGGTGTTCCCGCTACGTCAATGATCGTTTTCATCGTTTATTTCCCCTTTCCGGAATGATTTACAAAAATAACGGCTCCGTCTCAAGCTTGACCTGCTTCACAAAGGACAGCATCTGCTCGTCCAGAGGATGGCGGATCACGCATCCCGGCGTCAGGATCAGCTTTCTGCCCTTCGTCGCCTTGACCGTCTCAAAAATCTGGTGGCGGACCTGATTGCGCCGGCGGTTGGTGATATCCATCCGCTCAATGCCTCCCATCAGGCATTTGCCCGTATATAAGCAGGCCTCCTCCACTGTGGGAAGAGTCTCCCACGCATGCCAGTTAAAGACCTGCACCGGATACTCTCTCAGGAGATTAAACATGATCTCGCTGCCGTGGCAGTGAAGCACGTTGAACCACCCTGTTGACGCCTGAAGCACGGAAACGTCATAGGGCATGCCGTACTCCCGGTAGACCTCTTCATCCGTCACCGCGTAGGAGCTCATCTGAGAGGCGAAGAACACGCCGTCGGCTCCCATATCCATCACACGCCTGACCAGACGGCAGGTAGTCTTTGTAATCTCTTCCAGGGCCTTATGTACCTGCTGCCCGGCGCCCTCCGCGATATACTCCAGCACCTTTCCGCCGCACAGCTTGTTGGCTGTGGTAATGGGGCTGAACACGGTGAAGATTACAGGCACGTTCTCGCCCTTCACCTTCTCCAAAACCAGCCTCAGGTACTCCTGCTCCCGTTTGAGGGCCCCCTGGTCAATGGAAACCTCACAAATCTTCTCCCAGTCCTCCGCCGAGTGAATGGGCGTGGACGTGATCTTTGACACGCCGCCCCTGGCCACCTCGGAATAATCGATGGTACATCCGAAGTCCTCAATGCTGTACATGCCGTTGTTCATGGTCTTGATAAAATCCAGGTCATACTTTTTATAAAACTCATAAGTCTTTTCCGAATTCAGAACCGGGTCCAGATCGATTCCCGGCACATGGCTCCACAGTCCGTAGGGAATGGTATCCACCTTCTCGCCGGCTATGGCGGCTCTGATCCGCTCTGTCTTATTCATAATTGATCCCTCCAGTTATTCCCCTAAAGTTCCGCCGGCCTTCAGACAGCGGCAGATATGTTCCTGTCCCACCAGATAATTGCCGGGACTTTCCTTACGGCACACATCGTCCGCAAGGGCGCACCGGGTGCAGAACCCGCAGCCTTCCGGACGGTCAATGGGACTGGGCAGCTCGCCCTTCAGCACGATCCGGTTCTTCTCCGCTCCCGGCACAGCCACCGGAACGGCGGAGAGCAGCGCCCGGGTGTAGGGATGGGTCGGATGGGCAAAGACTTCCTTCTTCGGCCCCGACTCTACTACCTGGCCCAGGTACATGACCGCCACGCTGGTGGACACATGCTGTACGATCCTCAGGTCGTGGGAAATAAAGATCAGCGTCAGTCCCAGCTCCTGCTGCAGCTTCTCCAGAAGATTGATGATCTGCGCCTGAATGGACACATCCAGCGCCGAGACGCACTCGTCACAGATAATAATGTCCGGATTCACCGCCAGGGCTCTGGCGATGCAGATTCTCTGCCTCTGCCCGCCGGAAAACTCGTGGGGATATTTTTTCAGGCTGTCGCTTCCCAGACCTACCATCTCCAGAAGCTGCGCCGCCTTGTCTCTGGCCTCCTTCGGAGAGCAGATGCCATGAATCAGATAGGGCTCACCCAGAATGTTCCCTACCTTCATCCGGGGATTCAGGGACGCGTAAGGGTCCTGGAACACCATCTGCATGTAGCGCCTGGTCTTCCGCATCTCCTCCGCGGAGAGCGAGGCAAGATTCTGTCCCTTAAAGAGGATCTCTCCCTCCGTAGGCTCGATAAGGCGAAGAATCACCCTGGCCAGGGTAGATTTTCCGCAGCCGGACTCTCCCACAATTCCAAGAGTTTCCCCCTTACGCAGCGTCAGATTTACATCCTCCACCGCCTTCACATACTTTTTCTCTTTGCTGAAGGAGCCGGAAACCGGGAACCATTTTCTCAGATGCCTGACTTCCAAAAGCACTTCGGAATTTGTCTCCATCCCTACTCCTCCTTCCACTGGTCCGTATACTTAAAGCAGGTCACCTGCCGTCCTCCCACTTCCATGCGGGGAGGTTTGCCGGTCCGGCAGATTTCCCGGCAGTACCTGCACCGGTTGCTGAAGGCGCAGCCCGGAGGCAGATCGTAGATGCTGGGAACGTTGCCCTCTATTGTCTCAAGGGGCTTCCCTTCATCCTTTAAGCTGGGAATCGAATTCAGAAGTCCTTCCGTGTAAGGATGCAGGGGCGCCTCAAACAGTTCCTTCACCGGCGCTTTCTCCACAATATCGCCGGCGTACATGACGGCCACATTGTCCACCATCTCCGCAATCACGCCCATATCGTGGGTGATCATGATGATGGAGGTGCCGAAGGTCCTGTTCAGATAATTCAAAAGGTCCAGGATCTGGGCCTGTATGGTTACATCCAGAGCCGTGGTAGGCTCATCGGCTATAAGGATCTGGGGCCGGCACAGAAGGGCCATGGCGATCATGATCCTCTGGCGCATACCGCCGGACAGCTCGAAGGGATACTGCTTCAGCCTGGTCTCCGGTGAGGGGATCTCCACCGTCCGCAGCATCTCCACCGCCTTTTGCCTGGCTTCCTTCCTGCTTATCTTTTCGTGGCGGAGCAGAACCTCCGTCATCTGGTTTCCTATGGTATAGAGAGGGTTCAGACTGACCATCGGCTCCTGAAATATCATGGAGATCTGTTTCCCCCGATAGGAAGTCATGGCTCTCTCCGACAAAGACAGAAGATCCACGCCCTCCAGTGAGATCTTTCCGCTCACCTCCGCGGGAGGCGACAGAAGAAGACAAATCAGGGCCTTGGAGGTCACGCTCTTGCCGGAACCGGACTCTCCTACAAGTCCCAGCTTTTCCCCTTTTGCCAGAGTAAAGCTGACATCATTTACCGCCCTGGCCTCGCCGTATTTGGTGTGAAACACCACGCTCAGATGCTCCACATTTAAAATTGGCTCGCTCATGGGTCCCGCCTCCTTTCCTTTACACATTCAGCTTCGGATCCAGATAATCCCGCATCCAGTCGCCCATCAGATTTACGCCCAGCACCGTCAAAGTGATGGCCACGCCGGGCAGGATCGCCAGCCAGGGATTGGTCAGCATATAATCCCGGCCCTCGGAAAGCATACGGCCCCAGGTGGGAATCTCCAGGGGAACACCAAGTCCCAGATAGCTTAAGGACGCTTCCATCAGAATGATCCTGGCCATTCCCAGGGTCGCCTGAACGATCACGGGGCTTATTACATTGGGAATGATATGATAGAGGATGATCCTCCCGTTTTTGCCTCCCACAGACCGGATGGCCTCTATGTACTCCATCTCGCGGACAGACAATATTTCGCCCCTAATCAGCCGGGCATAGGGCACCCAGCCGCTGATGGCGGCGATCAGAATAATATTTCTCAGGCTTCTCCCCAGCACCGCCGCCACAAACAGCGCCAGCAGCACAAAGGGGAAGGAAAGCTGGATATCCACGATCCTCATGATCAGGGCGTCCACCCATTTGCCGTAATACCCCGCCAGGGCCCCCAGGGTCACGCCGATGAGACCGGCGAAGATCGTGCCGGAAAAGGCCACCAGGATCGTGATCCGGCTGCCGTAAATCAGCCGGGAAAGGATATCCCGTCCCAGCTGGTCCGTGCCCAGAAGGTGCTGGGCGGAGCCGCCGGCAAAGACAGGGTCCATCAGCTTGTTCATCAGATCCTGCTTGGCAGGGTCATAGGGGGAGATCCATTGGGCCATAATGGCCATCAGAAATACCAGAAGCATGATCAGAACGCCCAGCATTCCCGTCTTGCTCTCTTTCAGACTTTTCCACATAGACCTTCCTCCTTACTGCAGGCGAACGCGGGGATTGATCACGCAGTACAGCACATCCACGATGAAGTTCACCGCTACAAATACCACAGCCATAAGCATAACGATCAATTCCACTACCATAAAATCACTGTTATTGATAGACTGGACCAGAAGGCGTCCGATACCGGGCCAGGCAAATACTGTCTCGGTGATCACGGAACCGCCCAGCAGGCTGGACACCTGAAGGCCAATGATGGTCAGCACGGAGCTGAGAGCGTTCTTAAAGGCGTGCTTCATCACCACCACATAGCCGTACAGGCCCTTGGCCTTGGCCACGTCGATATATTCCTTACTCATAATCTCGATCATACTGGAACGGAGCATTCTGGTGATCGTAGCCGCCGAGAACACCCCAAGGGTACAGGCCGGCATCACCAGGGCGCTCCAGGAAGCGAATCCCGAGGTGGGAAGCACCTTCAGTTTTACCGCAAACAGAAGCATCATCATAATGCCCATCCAGAAAGCGGGCACGCACTGTCCCAGAAGAGCCAGGGACCGGATAACAGCGTCCAGCACCGAGTTTCTCTTTACCGCGGAAATGATTCCGGCAGGAATCCCAATAGCCAGGACCACTCCCATGGAAGCCAGCGCCAGGGTCACAGTGGCGGGAATCCGCTCTGCCACAACGTCCCACGCAGGCCGGTTATAATTGTAGGACATTCCGAAATCTCCATGAAGGGCGTTGCTTAAAAATCTCCAATACTGAATCAGAATTGGGTCATTGTAGCCCAATTTCTCCCGCAATGCCTCTATTTCCTCAAAGGATGCCGTCTCCGGCAGCATCAGCGTCACTGGATCGCCTGCGATATTCAATACAAGAAACACGACTATTGTAATTCCCAAAACTGCAATCAGCGACTGAAACAGACGCTTCACGAGATATTTTGTCATAACATTACAACCTTTCATTTTCAAGAGAGTGGTTCAAAGGCCCGCAGACCTCCGAATCACTCTCTCGCTGTCATGTTTTCACTTTGTCATATATTTTTTGTCATTACTTAACAGGCACTACGTCAAATCCCATCAGCATCTCGTCGGTACGGACATTCCACTCCGCGATCTTATCCTTGTTATAAGCGCAGATGCTATAGGTCTGATACAGGGGCACCACCGGGGCGTTGTCGTAAATGTACTGCTGCATCGCGGTGTATCCGGCCTGCTTATCTCCGGATACCGTGCTCTGCATGGTGTGAAGAAGGTCTTCAAATTCCTGGTCGCTCCATGCGGAGTACCGCTCGCCGGTTCCCAGAACGCACTTTGTGATCAGGTTGATATCGTTGTAGGGGCCGCCGAAGCTGAAGAAGGTCAGGGGAGACGTGGTGTGAGCCTGATACTCGTCACGCAGGGTATCGCTGTCTTTCTCTACGATGGTCACATTGATTCCCACCTCAGCCAGCTGGGCCGCCACTGCCTGAGCCACGTCGGAGGCGTTGCTCAGACCGGAGAAGGAACCCTCCATCTCAATGTCAAAACCGTCGGGATAACCGGCCTCCGCAAGAAGGGCCTTCGCTCCCTCAGGATCGTACTCATAGGTGGGAATGGAATCGTCAAAGCCCTCAAAGATCGGCAGAGCCAGGGAAGAAACCGCCTGAGCGTAGCCGTCCAGAACGCCCTGAACGATGGTCTCACGGTCGATAGCCATGTTGATGGCCTTTCTCACCCGGACATCCGTAACCGGGCTGTCGCCGAAGGTATTCATGGTAAAGTAAGCGGTACGGGTGGAAGGTCTGGAGACCACTTCAATGTTGTCCAGGCTCTGAAGACGCTCCATCTGTCCTGTGGTAACGGCGCCGATCAGGTCAACCTCGCCGGCCTCCAGGGCAGCGATCCTGGCGGACGCTTCCGGGATCACCTTGCAGACAAGACGGTCAACCGGCGGCCTGCCGCCAAAATAGTCGTCAAAGGCTTCCAGGGTAATGGCCTCGTCCGTATCCCAGGATACAAACTTATATGGGCCGGAACCGATGGGATGAAGGTTAAATTCCTCATCTCCCACTTCCTCCACATAGTGCTTCGGTATGATCTTGATATAGTTCAGACGGAGCAGGGTGGAAGAATTGGGCTCGTCCGTCTTTATGTACAGGTTGTAGTCGTCAATGGGCTCGCAGTACATGAAGGAGAAGTCGCTCTTTAAGGAATAAGTGGCATTCTCATCGCGGATCGTGTCCAAGGTGTACTTTACATCCTCGGATGTCAGCTCTTCGCCGTCATGGAACTTGATCCCCTTTCTCAGGGTGAACTTGTAGGTGGTATCGTCGATCACCTCATAGGATTCAGCCGCGTCCAGAACCAGGTTGTAGTCCGCGTCCGTGCGGATCAGGGTGCTGAACACCTGGGAAATCATGGCCGCCGAGATGGTAGATGTGGCGTTTCTCGGGTCCAGGCTGGTCACATCGGAAGTCTGGGCGTAGGTGATGGTAATCTCGCCGTCAGATGCTTCCGTCTCCGCAGCTGCCTCGCTCTCGCTTCCTCCCTCTGCTGCCTCCGCAGCTGCCGCCGCGGTAGTGGCCGCGGCCGTGGTGCTCTCAGAAGACTGGGGCGTACCGCATCCCACAAGTCCGGCCGCCGCCAGAGTCACCGCCAGGATAGTTGCTGTAAATCTCTTTCTCATAAATTTTCCTCCTCGTTCTTAAACTTATAGGATCTTGAAATAACAAAATAATTTTTGCCCATATTCTGTCATTCCTATATATAAATATATGTCCTATACCGCAATTAATACCTGCCTACCTAACAGGTTGGTAGCATTGTAGCACTCAAACGTTCTTCTGTCAACTGTCTTTTTGGCAGCGTGCTCTCAGCTGTTTTGGCAACATGATGCCCTCATACATTTCGGCAGCATGCTCTCATACGTCCCTCAGCAGTCCGTCATGATACGCAGGATTTCCCGGTCTGTCTCCCTCATCCCTTCGCTGCCCAGACGGCCCACGCTGAGAATGGTGTTCTCCACACCCTTCTTCACAATGCCCTCTCCGTCCTTGAACTGATTGCCCCGCTTGTACATCTCATAGCCCAGCAGGGCGGACTCAATGGAGAAAGCGATCTTCGCGGCGCAGGACGGTTGGCTCCGTCGCAGATGATGCCCGACGTCACCGCCAGGGAATTGACCAGGCAGTGGGCGATGGCCTTGTAATCCCCGCCCTCCAGATAGCAGATCGCCGCTCCGCTGGCGCTTCCCGCACTGACGGCACCGCAGTAGGCAGACAGACGCCCGATCCTGGTCTTCTGATGAATAGCCAGAAGATTGGACAGTACCAGCGCACGGTACATCTTGTCCTCTCCCACCTTCAGCTCTCTGGCGTATTCCACCACCGGGACAGACACGGTGATTCCCTGATTGCCGCTTCCGGAATTGATGACGACAGGAAGCTCACAGCCGCTCATCCTGGCGTCTGAACCGGCCGCTGCCTTGGCCTTGGCCCGGTTATGTATCTCATCGCCGTACAGATTCAGAAGCACAGAGCCCACATTGGCGCCGTAGGAATTGCGCAGGCCCTCCTCCGCGATCGCCATATTGTAATCAATCTGGCGCTTCAGGATGTCTCTCACATCGTCCAGATTCACATGCTCCGCGAAATCCAGAATATCCTTCACTTTAAGAATGCTGTGGTCCGTCAGGCCTTCATCCTGCCGCTCCAGCTTGCGGTTAAGCAGGACATTCCCGTCTTTTTCCTCATATACGATGTTGGTATGATACTGAGCAATCCGCACCTTCACCTCATGCCCCTGCCCCTGCAGGGTGATCATCAGATCAAAGGGATATTCGCTTTCCAGAAGCTGAACCTCCACAGGCCTCTTCTCCAGATAATCACGGATCTCTCTCTGCTGCTCCTCTGTGATCTCGGATATCACTTCCAGTTCCTTCTCCGGACATCCGGCCAGAGCTCCTGCTGCGGCCGCCGCTTCAATGCCCTTCAGGCCTCCGGTGTTGGGGACCACCACGCTTTTCACATTTTTGATAATGTTTCCGCTGGCTTCCACCAAGATTTTCTCCGGCTCACAGCCCAGCAGCCGGCGGCCCCTGGCCGCGCCATAGGAAATGGCGATAGGCTCCGTGCAGCCCATGGCCGGTATCAACTCTTCTCTCAGAATCTGTACATACTGCTGATAATTGCGCTCCCAGGCCTCCACCGCTTTTATCCACCTTTCGTTGTAAATAAAATAGAATTAGTCTATATTCTACATGGATTCATGAGAAATGTCTAACATTTTTTCTAGGTCTTAATTACAAAGTTATTTTGTAATTCAGTTTTTATGAGACGATAAAGCCCCCGGCGCCTGAAACGCCGCGGGCTTTATGTCAATCTGTTCTGTTCATTTTTCTGACAGCGCGAATGATCAGCCACACGCTCACCAGGATGCACGCTCCTCCGAGAATCATGCCTGCGGCCGGTATTTTCCGGGGCACTCTTCCCGCTACCCAGATGGAAGTCGGACCGTCCGCGCCGCCGATCACAGCGCTGAAGCCGGGCACCGTAAGCATATGAACCGACCAGAAGAGGAATATAGCTCCAACCACAAAGAAAACAATACCGGCGAATATCCTCTCCACAAACACTCTTCTCTGATATTTTGCTATTTCCATCATAGCTTCAACCAGCTGAGACGCGGTCTCCTTGCCGGCATCCGCATCTGTCTGCCGCTTGCACCGGATCAGTTCCGACACACTGATTCCCAGATTGTCCGCCAGCGGCTCCAGATTGGCAAGATCCGGCAGGCCTACGCCTCTCTCCCAGCGGCTGACCGCCTTATCCGTCACATGAAGCTTCTCCGCCAGCTGCGCCTGAGTCATCTGCTTCTCTTTTCGCAGTTCAGCGACAAAAGCGCCGAATGTCTTCGCGTCCATACTTGTTTGCCTCCTTTGACTTTTCTCTTCCGCGTTAAAAGTATACTTCGGAGGCAGCATACTGTCAATCAACGGGACGTTTACACAGGGCGCCAGCCTTTATTTAATTTTCTCATCGTCATTATAAACTGCTGTATGAATCAGGCTTGACAAAAAAGGCTGCTGCCGGAATCAGTTTTTCAGCCTGAAAGCTGAATTTCGTTCCTGCAGCAGCTATTTTTTATTTGCGCCTTATTCCTGCCCCGTCTTATTGGCCTGTATTCCGAAATAGAAACCTACTACCATAGTAAAAATAGTTAGAAACTGACCGCCGGTTATCTCTCCGGCAAAGGTAAGTCCGATAAAGCCACCTGTAAGCAGCAGTGTCATCAGCGATTTTACATCGATCAGTTTTATCAGTCTTTCTTTCAAAGGAAGCCTCACACGTCCTTTTTATATCTTATGATTCCCACGGGACGGTTGACAACGCTTAAGATATCAGATTCCTCCATGCATGCAGATGTTGTTCTCAATGTTTCTGGCATACTGGTTTCTCTGATAATAAGACATGGCATATCTTTTGAGCGCATCAGGACTGTCCACAGCATTCACATCCCTGAATACCCTTACGTACCCGTCTGGATAGTAAATCATCACCTGCTCTCCCGGGAAATCAAGTATCTTTGTGTTCATCGCCACCTTGCCGCCCATATAGAAAATCTGGTTTCCCTTCCGGTCAAGCAGCTCTGTGTCGCCTGCCGCCACTCCGCGCAGAATCTCATGAAGGCCGTCTCCGTCCACATCCACAGGAGCTGTGTCGAAAAGGCTGTACGGCAGATGAATCTCTTTTCCGGTAAGAGCGTCAAACACAAATTCAGTGATTCCGGTATAATACCGGCCGACATTATCCTTCGTCTGCCCGGTAATGCGCATTCCATTGGCAAGCAAACGGCCGTCCTCGCTGATTCTTCCTACCCAGCCTTTATGAATATGGCCCCAGTCCACAGCAGTCCATACCGGCCTGCCGGAATCGTCATACATACCGATTCTTGGACCCTGGTTTTCGTGGGACTCCCGGTTGATGTACACCAGCCAGCGTCCCTTCTCCTGGTCATATACCGGCTGGCACATGTCAGAATGCCCGCTCCAGTTTTCTTTTTCTATGCAGAAAACTTCGCTTCCGTCATGGAGGGACAGACACCGCTCACCCCAGAGGACTTCATCGCAGCCATCCCGGTCAATATCCACAACAGGAAATGAATGGCTTCCCCTGGCTCCCGGATCATCTTTTCCAATCTCCAGATTCCACTTGGAGGTCATATCCGGATTCCATGCCTGGAAATACATATCCGCATAGGTCCCCTGCGCCGTGACCAGCACCGGCCGCCCCTGATCGTATCCGCCGAAAATATGGTTACGGAAATACCACATGGAACGCTCTAACCCGCCGTAATTAGGCCAGGGCCAGCAGCCGGTCACCTCTCCGGTCAGTACGTTCCTTCTCTCCATTACGTAAGCTTCCACCCAAAGCGGATGCATCGGGTCGGAATTATTGACCACGTAGATTTCATCTGTCCCATCCTGATCCATATCGATCAGTGTAAAACAGTAAAGAGCCGCGCTGGGCCAGATACCCAGATCCTTTTTCCAGAGAATCTCCCCTCTGTCGTCAAACGCCACAGCCCGGAGATGATCAGAGGGAACCACGAACATACTGTAATTGACGTCCACGTCGTAGCATCCCGAATAGAAAGCCACAAACCCTCTTTTTCCATTGCCCAGCTTGGCGGGCATGACTTTATACTGCAACGCAGGCGTTCCCAGATTAAGGGATAACTCTTCTTTTATCCTTATTTTTTCCCCCATCGTTTTTCCTACCTGCCTATCACTGATTCTGATATTCTTTATAAGCCTCCGTCATCTGATTGGCCCACTGATCCAGGAACTCCTGCACACTCATCTCATCCAAAAGCATAGCCTGGAAATTCGGCGGATTATTCGTATTCATAATCGTAGAATAATCCGGCAGGTATTTCGGCTGTGATACCAAATGGCATTTATCAGAGGCAAGGATATTCAGAGCTTCCCTGGTACACTGAGACTCATCCACCCATGCTTCCTCAAGCACCTTATTGTTCATAGGAATCTGACCGATGGACTGGTTCCAGTAACTGTTGGCATCCTCAGAAAGCATATACTGAATGAATTCCCATGCCTCATCCGGGTACTCACACGTGTCGAAAATGCAGAACCCGCCCTGGCTTCCGGCTGTGTAGGAATAGGTTCCTGTCTTGGATATCGGGAAGGCGACAGCCTGGTACTGATCCGGAGACAGTACTGCGGCATGCTCACTTGCTGAACCGGTATTATGGAAAATCATGGCTGCTGAACCACTGTCAAACGCGGCGACCATTTCCTTATAGCCGTTAGTTATATCACTTTCAGCCGTACACGTATTGTAAAGGGCTTTATACCGCTCCATAAACTCCACATGCTCCGGAGCGTTGATCGTGCAGACTCCCTGATCATCGAAATAGTCCTCGATACCGGAATATGCATACAGCACATGCTGAAGCTCTACACAGCTGCTGGAATCTCCGCGGAATGCAAATCCGTACAGTCCGTTGGCCGCATCAGTCAGCTTCTGGGCCGCGTCAAAGAACTCATCCCAGGTCGTCGGTATCTCTACTCCTTTTTCCTTCAAAATATCCGTTCTGACCCACATAAGCGGCGATGAAACCGTATCTGTAATCATGAACAGACGACCTTCCGGATCAAGCTCACGGTTAAGACGCACATAGTTTTCATTGATATCCTTGCTTCCATCCCAGGCGGCAAAATAATCATCCAGATTAACCAGGCACTCCTGAGCCACCCAGTTAGATCCCCATGCCGCATTGCAGTGACCGATGTCCGGAGTTGTATCAGTTGCAATCGCCACATCATACTTTTCTTTGGCTGAGGATGATGGGATACCCTCATACTCCACCACAATATGATCCTGAGACTCATTGAACCGCCGGATCAGCTCCTCATAATAGGGTGTCCTGCTCTCTCCTGCATTCTCATCCCAGAATGTGAGCGTAACGACCTCCTGGGAAGCTTCTTCCGTCTCCGCAGCCTCACTCTCTGTTTCCGCAGCTGCGGAAACCGCATCCGTGGAGGCAGCCGCCGTAGTGTCGCTCTGAGCGGCTGAACCGGATTCCTGGCTTCCACCGCATCCAGTAGCCAAAAGCGCGGCGCTCAGCACTGCCGCCGCCATACCTGCAAGTTTTCCCGCTTGTTTTTTCATTCACTTTTCCTCCTTTTTTATTAACCTTTTATCGCACCGGCACCAAGACCGGATACCATATATTTTTGCACGTACATAAACAACAGTATAATAGGAATCAACGCAATCATGCTTCCGGCGCACAGCTGGCCATAATTGATGCTGTACTCCCCTATGGTCATACTGAGCCCTACCGGTATGGTATATTTGCTGTCTGAACTTACAAACATCAGCGCATACAGGTATTCATTCCAGCAGCTGATAAAAGAATAGGCCGCCACCGCCGCTATGCCTGGCAAAAGCAGCGGAAATAGAACGTGGATCACAGCCTGGAACCTGCCGCATCCGTCTACCATGGCCGCCTCCTCCAGAGACGGTGATATCCCGCTGATAAAACTCCTCATCAAAGCGGCGTTAAATGGGATGTGAAATACCGTATAAGTCAAAATCAGCGACCAGTGATTATTGATCAGGTGCGCCCCGTTGTAGATCTTAAAAAGCGGTATAATCAGCATAGCTGTGGGGAAAAACTGTGTG
The DNA here is from genome assembly GCA_947626475.1 of uncultured Lachnospiraceae bacterium. GTDB lineage: Bacteria > Bacillota > Clostridia > Lachnospirales > Lachnospiraceae > UBA3402. Next base: position 6,046 of record CANQSK010000039.1, on the reverse strand, counting down.
CACAAAAGCAACAGAAGGAAGAAAGTTTTCCCCTTAAATTGAAACCTTGCCAGCGCATATCCATCCATGGCGGAAAGCATCACTGTAAAAAACGTACTGATCAGCGCCACCTTAAGGCTGTTTCTGAAATAACCGGAAAATCCACCTGTCTTCCAGGCCTGCACATAATTTTCAACTGTCAGCAGCCTCGGCCAGTAACTGATGGGCTTCGCTCCTATCTCAGCGCTCTCCTTCAGCGACGTCACAAATGTCCAGTAAAAAGGGAATAAAGTCCAGACCGCCGCCAGAATAAGAACCAGATACATAAACGTCTGAACTCTTTTCTTCCTGTTCAAATAGCTTCTCATAGGCTGTCCTCCTTTCCGAACCCGCTCAGTTTCAGATAGCTGGCCGCCAGAACCAGCAGGATCATAAAGGAAATCACGGCAAGGGCGCTTCCATATCCAAAATTACCGTCCCTTCTAGCCGTATTGGCCAGATAAACCGCCAGGGTAGTTGTTTTATGAACTGGTCCTCCTCCAGTCAGATTCAGAATCAGGTCTACGCTGTTAAATTCCCAGATTGTTCTCAGAAGCGTAGTCAGTACCAGCGTCTCCTTAATGTATGGAAAGGATACATATCTTAACCGCGCCAACGCTCCTCCTCCGTCAGCACGGCAGGCCTCGTACAGCTCTTCAGGAACCGTCTGGAGAGATGCAAGCAGCATAATTGAAAAGAATGGAATCCCACGCCATAACTCTGCAATCACCAGTGACCAGAACGCCGTATTCTTGTTTCCTGTCCAAGCCACTGCTTTTGAGATAATCCCCAGCTTTTGTAAAAGATCATTCAGGACTCCGACATTTTCATAATACATCATTGCCCATAGCAGGGATACCAACACACCGGACAGAGCCCATGGCAGAAACAGAATCGCCCGGAAAATACCGCAGCCTCTAAAACGCTCCTTCAAAATCAAGGCCAGACCCAGACCGAAAACCATCTGGAGAAGCACTTCCGAAACCACCCACCGGAAGGAATTCCACAAAGCTTCCCAAAACACAGGATCACTAAAAATCCTGATGTAATTATCCATCCCGATAAAAGCATTCTGTTTGGGCCTGTTCAGCATCTCCTGCCTGAAACTGGTGAAAAAGACATTTCCCACCGGATAAATCAAAAGCCAGCACAGAAGTGCCAGCGTAGGCATCATAAGCAGGTAAGGAATGTACCGGCTCTTTTTTCTCATCCTTGCACCTCCTTTATTAATAGTAAACCATATTTTTTGGTAAAATAAAATTTGAAATGTTTCGATTCTTGTTTGATATTTTTAGAGATTTTCCAGGAAAAATGAAAGATAATTGACACGAAAAATCCTGTCAGTTTATAATATATTTATCTGATACGAGAGGAGAATTTTCAATGAAAAAACGTCTGTCCCAGCTTTTTCATATGTTGTCTCTGCGCACAATCCTTATGATTGTCTGCTCTTCGTTTATTCTCCTGGTCGTCTCTGTTTCCGCCGTTTTTTATTTCACGGGAACAAAAAAAGTCCAGAGCATGATTCGGGAAAATGCTATCAATCTGACCAGGCAGGCTACTCAGAATATGGACAGAAATTTCACCCAGCTTCGACAGTCAGTTGCCTCTATCTCTGAATCCTACTTGTTTTTACATTTGAATCAGAATATTAAAAATAATCTTCAGCCGATTTCAGCCAAAGATTACACAATTCTTGCAGAAGATATTCAGACGCTTGTTTCACAAAACAGCCAGAATATCTCTATGGCTGTGCTGATGCTGTCAGATAACTCCATTGTACTATCCGTCTCAAACCACAGCAATATTCTCCGCTACCGTCAGCCGGATTACAGAGAACTTTATTCCCGGTTTTCCAGTTCAAACTTAAGCTGGGTTTATGATGACACCGCCAGATCATTTCTGAATACCAGTAATGACGTCTGTTCCATCGGCCTGCTGCAGATGTTAGGGGATGAAAATTCAAACCTGCACGGTCTTCTTTACATCGGCCTCTCCGATCAGGCCATCGGAGAAGAGCTTTCCCACTACCATGTAACTAACTCCAACATTTTCTCAATGGTCCGCAACGGAGAAATCCTATTTCACGATCCGGCCTACATCCCTTCGCAGACCTATGACAGCCTGACCGCGGCCGATCTGGAGAGCATCCGCAACCACACCAGTTCGCTGTTTACAGAATCCTCCAAACCCTCCTGGTTTGAATTATCCGACAGCTGGGCAATCAACTCGCCTTCCATAATTGAGGAAGTATCTCTTATCGCCATCTTCCCCAAAAGCGAGCTGTTCCTGGATGACGCCAACTTTTCTTCCCTTCTCCTCCTGGAAGCCGCCGGCTCCATCTTTCTGTGTATTCTTCTTTTTATTGCAGTGACAAAGCTTATTTCAGCTCCCATTGACGAACTGACCAGGCAGCTGGATTCCGTAGATACCCTATCCCAGTTAAAAATCGTCCATGCGGCAGGAGGAAGGGATGTACACCTGATTGCCGATGCCATCAACCATCTGTATTCCAGAATCCAGAATCTGATTCAGAGCCTGACCTGGGAGATACAGGGAAGACGGGACGCAGAACTTCAGGCTCTCTATTCCCAGATAAATCCACATTTTCTCTATAATACCCTGGACAGTATCGGCCAGCTGTGTCAGCTTGGAGAATCAGATCTGGCCTGTAAAATGGTATCTGAATTAGCTGATTTTTACCGGATCGGAGTAAGCAAAGGAGAACATCTGATTCCACTGAAGGATGAATTTCTCCATGTCAGCGCTTATCTCTCTATCCTGCAGGCACGATACGAAGATTTTACCTTCCATATCCAGCTTCCGGAAGAGCTTTGCCACGTTATGACCCCTAAAATCATTCTTCAGCCGCTGGCTGAAAATGCTCTCTATCATGGTATCCACACCCTGCACCCGGGCGGAACTATTTTTCTTTCCGCTGCTGCCGCAGGAAACGGAGATGTCCTGATAACCGTAAAAGACAACGGTATCGGTATGGACGAAGACACCCTGGAAAATATCCGGCTTTCCCTAAGTTCTGCCGCTCCTCTCCACAGGGAGAATAACGGATATGGTCTGCGGAACGTACAGCAAAGGATCATTCTTGAATTTGGTACTCCTTACGGACTGACCATCGATTCCCGGCAGGAGGAAGGAACTACTGTAGAAATCCGGATTCCGAGTCATCCTGTATCAAGACCCGTCCCGGTAATTTCCCTTGAAAGTGAGGCTGCTTATGCTGAAAATTCTTTTTGTTGACGACGATGCTATCGCCAGACGGAGTATGACCTCCAAGATTGAGTGGAACCTTTACGGATGGGATCTGATCTATACCGCAAAGGATGCTTTGGATGCTCTGGATTTTATGAAACATACGGAACCGGAAATTGTTCTTTCCGATATTAAAATGCCGGTGATTGACGGTATTCAGATGGCAATGATTGCCCAAAACTATTATCCGGATATTAAATATATTTTTCTTTCCGGTTATAAAGAATTTGAATATGCCAAGCAGGCCCTCAAGCTGAATGCAGTGGATTACCTGAATAAACCGATTGACAAGGAACACCTGATCCAAGTCATTAAGGAAGCTGAGATTCTCTATCTGGAAAGCCAGCGAACCAACCTGATCATGCGGGACAAGTACCCATTCATGAGCCGTCATCTTCTGTCCCAGCTGATGGCAAAGCATTTCCGCGAAATCGATGATTCCGTCTTTCGGGCTTTTGACCTGAATCTTTCCAATGGTTTTGGTGCGGCCGGGTTTCTGGAGTTCCAGCTTCCTTCCAGTGATATCGCACCTTCCCTGTATACTCATGCGGAAGATTTATGCCATTATCTTTCTGCCCATTTCCACGGTTCCATATTTATCAATATGGAAAATCTGCAGATATTTTTCATTTTTACAGCAAGCAATTTGAAAAATATAGAGGAATTTTCTGCCCAGAAAGCTCTTCTGGAAAGACACTGCCATGATTTCTTAAGACCGTTTCCAGAGCTTTCCAATCCGGTCTTCTATTATGGTACCATCATAGAAAACCTTAACGATTTATATCTTTCCTACGAAAGTATCCTGAATTCTATCCGCTCCAACACTTCCGATTTGCTTGAACAAGTCAAGACCTATCTTGAGGAAAACTATTCCAGAGCAGATTTGACTTTGACCCAGATTGCAGATCACTTCTATGTCAACCACTGCTATCTGACCAGTATTTTTAAAAAGGAGTTCGGAATCAACCTGTATGACTATCTGATACAAACCAGGCTGAAAAAAGCCGCTCAGCTGGCCGCTTCCACCAGACTTAAGGTCTATGAAATCGCAGAGGCCGTTGGCTATAAAAACAGCCAGTATTTCAGTGTCAGCTTTAAAAAACAGTTTGGTGTCACCGTACAGGAGTACCGGAATTCGCCGCCGGCGGCCGGATAACTGTCAATCAACGAGGCGTTTACACAGGGCGTCAGCCTTTATTTAATTTAATTTTCTCAGCATCATTGGGGAAATCACGGAAATTATTTTGCGGCAGCCGGCTCCAGAATTTTTCTCATTTTCTCCCTCGACAAAATAATGATAATGCTTCCGCTCTGCCATACGCCTCTCCTTAATGTAACCGCAAGACTACAGATCCAAAATCTCGTACAATTTTTCCATTTCCGGCGCGGTGGAAAACAAATCATTTTCTGCCGCATGTTTCAGAGAATCCGTATTACGTTTTAAATAATCAGAGGCATATACGCAGGTAATGGGTGTTTCCCTGTTGTTCTTATCTTTCTTCAAAAACACAAATGAATGTTTGGGCAGCTGCATGTCCAAAATATCTATATTATGCGTGGTAAAAAAAAGCTGTTTCCGGCCTTCCAGTCTCGCAATTAAAATTGACAGGCAGGCCTTTTCAATATCACCGTTTACATATGAAAACAATTCATCACAATAATACAGATGATGCATATTACAAATCAGAGAAGCCATTACATAAGCAATTTCAAGCCCGGCTTTCGTCCCGCTGGATAACATTTTGTCATCCAAAATTTTCCCATTCTGTATAAGTATCGACTTCCCCAGCAGCCTAATCGCATATGTATTTTCAACTTCATCTACCCTTATTACTTTTTCGATCGACGGATCAAGGGTTTTTAACAATTTCTCCAATATCAAAAGATACTCTGATTTATCTTCTATCGCGTCATATCCCTGCGCTTTCCACGCATCCTCCGCATAGGAAAAAGACCATCCGCCTGTGTCAATTTTATCGATTTCCTCCTCTTCTCCCTGATTATTATCTAATTTTCTGGCACATGTTTCATAACTGTCTCTGTTCCCGATTTCCACTGATGCAAGACTGACCTTTATATCATCACTGTTTTCCTGCATAGATTTCGGCTGTATCGACAAATCAAAACGATACATCTTATTCATTTCCGATACAAAATCAACTCTCAGCAACGCCTCTCTGGATTCATCTGTAATGGCCTTTTTAAACCGTTTATAATTCTCATCTCCAAAACAATTGGCAAACATCATCAGCATTTTTCCCAATGTTGTTTTTCCCGTTGCATTGCTTCCCATAAGGATATTCACTTTCTTATATCGGAAATTGGGCCTGTCCTCCAAATATTCATGCGCAATTGTAGTACCAACTATTCTCTTTGGATATGACATATTTATATGAAAATTACGAAAGCAATAAAAATTATCGATTCTTACATCCATTATAATCATTGCCTTTTCTCCTTTGTATATTTGTTCGTGATTTGCGAAGTAATATCTATTCATATCATATACCATCTTTCAAAAAAGTCAATCCTCTTAAAAGTATATTCTAATTTTGACGTTAATAAAACTTTCCCGCATCAAAACAGCCGCAGACCCGAAGATCTGCGGCTGTAACCCTATCATCCTGATATCCTTTTTCAGATGTTCTTTAGAACTTTCCTGCCTTGGCAGCTTCCTCGATGGAAACAGCAACCGCAACGGTCATGCCGACCATGGGGTTGTTGCCGGCGCCGATCAGGCCCATCATCTCAACATGAG
>CANQSK010000038.1 GCA_947626475.1 uncultured Lachnospiraceae bacterium | reverse complement strand
GGGTATTATGATGCTCCGAATGAGAACAGGGAAGCCCGTAAGGGGCGTTGAGGGTTAAAAAACTCAGGAAGTTAAGGTTACCATATCTCCGGGTAAACCGGCCCGTGAATCCACGTCCTGCAGTCTTTCGGAAAAATTGGCTTTACATTTAAGAACCGACCAGCCTGCTACAGCTGATCGGTTCTTGTCTGCCTTATTAGTTTGTACTACTGCTCTTCTACTGTAAATACAACTCGATTCGATGTCCAGAAATTCGACAAATATTCCACTTCGACTACCTGGGCGTCATTTGGAACTTCAAATGTGACTGTTCCCTTTGCTTTCCGTCCGCTGGACATTGTGGCGTCAATCGCATCATCCCTAAAATATACCGCATCACAGTCAATCCCGTCAGCATAACAGTCAAAGCTAAAAGAAGAAATCGTCTGATCAGAGGATGATACATTTTCAAATTCAAACTCACACGTTACGTAGTGACACCCCTCTTTGGGTGTAATAAACATATTATCGCTTTCATCTGCAAAGCAAGAAAGATATGCTATGTTCAGATTATCCGATTCTGCTTTTTCTCCGACATGAAGCGCTCCTTCCGTAGGAGTGCTGTTCCCTTCCAATACATAACCACAATCTTTTTCTCCCTCATAAACAAATGTTATTTTTTCATTTTTTAACATATTCGGCTCATACTCAATTTCAATATTTTCCGCATCTTGCGGTACTTCAAAATATAAGTAACCGGAAGTGGAACGTCCCGCAGATAAAGTAGCCGATAAATCTTCATCACCGCCATAATACATACTGGCATTATACCCGTCTGCATAACATTCAAAACTATACATTGAAACAGATGCATCCTTTGTCTCAGATGTATTTTTAAATGCCAGCTGAATAAATATATATTTATTCCCCTCTGCAGGCTGCATAAATTCGTTATCGCTCGTATATTCGCCGCTGGACATATAGACAATTTCCATATCACCATCTTTCAGAATATCTCCGACACTGTAATCCGTCTTTACTTCTTCTGCTGGTGTTTCTGGCTCTGAATCAGCTGCTGTGACCGGCTCAGAATTAGAAGCATCCGGACTTTCATCATCAGACGGGTTGTTAACTGACGGCTCTTGACTGACTTCCCCTATTTTCTGAGAATCATCTGCGCCCTTATCAGAGCCTCCTCCTGATGCTGCCGCCCCGGCAATGATCAAAATAATAATCAGCCAGAACCACCACTTTTTGTAGAACGGCTTCTTATTCTTCCCCCCGCAGTGCGGACACGTTTTTGCGCTGGCAGCTATTTCTGCCCCGCAATGCCTGCATGTTGTCATCTTTGCTTTCTTCATTTTCATACCTCCCTTTTGTTTTTTAAAGTATAACTCTTTATTAACTAATAAGTCAATGTTAATCTATAAGTTTCTTATCTTTTCGACAGTTCCAGAATATAATAATCAAGGGGTGATACGCATGATTCTCGATTACAGGCTGATCGGACAGCGCCTGGCAAAATGCAGAAAAGAAAAACACATTACGCAGGAACAACTGGCTGAATATCTGGATGTTTCCACTGCATTCATCAGCAAAATCGAATGTGGCAGAACGCAGATCAATCTGGAACGGCTGGTTCAGATCTGCCGATTTTTGGAAACAGAGCCTTCCTATATCCTGCAGGGTGCGGACAGCGCCTCCCCTGTCTATATGAGCAGCGAATTGTCACAGCTGCTCAGTCAATGCCCCAGGGATGCCCTTCCTCTGGTTAAGAACATCCTGGAAGACGTTATCGCGCATTTCAGCCAGAATGCTCCCTCTTCAGACAAGACAAGAAAATAACTGCCGGTATTCTTCTCTCTATACCGGCAGTTTACTATTTTTATGGTTTCTTTTGGTATGCTTGCAGCATACATTTTTAAATATTCATCACCGCCCGAAGCAGAGACGCTGCGGATTCCTTCAGCACCAGCAGAACTGTAAGCGCGATCAGCCATACCAGGCAGTATCCTGCCAGGCGGCCCCATCGACTCCTGCGGCGCAGAAACGGCACTTTCCCTGCAATGCCGCAATAATCTGTACATACCGCGACAGTAAACAGAAAACTGATAAGCACAACGATCCGGTCAGACCACAGGGCCAGCGGCCTGCCTGCATCAGATTCAAGATTCAGTGTGAAGCTCAGATAGAAAATAAACAGATATCCTGTCACGGCCAGAATCTTCTTCCACCATACACCGCTTCGGAATCCGGGAATCGGCCATATTTCTCTTGTCCTGTCGTTTTTCCTGCTATCGTGTCCTCCGCCGCCGTCCTCCTCTTTCGGCACAGGTCTCCTTCGGAAAGAATCCGCCGTCTCCGACGTTACTCCCGCGTAACCCGCTCCCCTCGGGCGCACCGCCTGCAAAGCTCTATCCAGCTCCGCAACGGACTGATACCTTCGTTCCGGGTCCATCTGCGTACACTTCCGGATGACAGCACCGCAGTCACCTTCCGCCATCCGGTCTTTGATGTGCTCACCGGTCAGAAGATAATTGAACACCACGCCAAGGGCGTAGATATCCGTCCGGGCGTCTGTCTGGGCAAAGCCGAACTGCTCCGGGGCAGCGTAAGCTTCCGTTCCAATGAGATGCGTATCCTGATTCAGCCCTTTCTCATAAAGCCGTGCCGCATTATAGTCGATTAGCTTCACAATCCCGTCATGGGAAATCATGATGTTGGACAGCTTCACATCCCGATGAATGACCGGCGGCTCCTGGCTGTGCAGACAGGCAAGGGCTTCACAGACCTGGCGGATGATCCCGACCGCTTCCTCCCGGGCAAATGAATACCCGCGATTTATCCTCTCCTCCAGCGTCTCGCCGTTTATATATTCCTCGATCAGCCAAAGCCTGTCATCTTCCAGCTTCCACGCGGCAATGCCGGGAATATGGACATTGTGAAGCCCCGCAACACGTTCATACACTTCCAGGTTGAACGTCTCAAGGCATTTTCTCACATAGACCTTTCCTGTGTCCCGGTCAAGAACCAGCCAGATATTTCTGTATTTTCCGATAGGGGCGATTTCCTGATAGCGATCCGGCATATAGCTTCCTCTTTATTCGTGAAAATATCTCCAACTTTCATGCGCAGCCGGCGCCGGCTGCGCCTCGTTTCCGTTAAAAACAGGGAACATCCGGCGTTCCCCGTCAGTTTTCACTTGCGAAACAACTGTATTTAGTGTAGCATAAAAAATGGAAATGCAAAAGGAGAACCCGACATGCTTAAAAAAGAAAATGACGCCCGCACCGGGGCGCCGCAAAATACAGATTCCAAAACAACAGGAGAACTGCTGCGCATCCTGACCAGCACTCATTCGCAGAAGGAGCTGGATTCCTACCTTGAAACACATACCCGCCCCGAAAGCGGAGCAGGCTTCGCCTCCTGTTTTCAGCAGCTTCTTGAGAGCCGCGGCCTGAAACGTTCCGATGTCATCCGCGGCGCCCAGCTGGACCGCACCTACGGCTATCAGATACTGAACGGCACCCGTCAGCCGGGCCGCGACAAGATTCTGGCCCTGTGCATCGCCGCCGGACTTACGCTTCGTGAGACCCAGCGCTGCCTGGAGACTGCCGGGGAGGGCATCCTCTATGCCAGATCCTCCCGGGACGCGGTCATTATCTACGGCATCGAACATCACCTGGACGTGATGCGGATCAATGAGCTTCTGACTGACAAGAAAGAACCTGGCCTGGCGTAGAGACAACCCGGAGCAGAAACAAAAAAACCAGCGCGCTGTCATTTCTCCGCAAACAGCTTCTCTTTCCTTGCAATCATCTCGTCCACCCGATCAATATACTGCTCCACGTTCTTCACTGTCTCCGCCCGCTCAATGCGGTTCTGGCCGGGAATCACCAGCTTGGTGGTGGTTCCGGCGCCGCAGCCCACAATGGTCTGCTGCTCCTCCATGATGAGGATGTTGTACAGGCAGGCTTTCCCCGGAGCTGCGTAGCCCACATTCTCAAAATTGCCGGCCATATTCTTCTGCCGGTACAGGTAATAAGGCTCCAACCCCATTTCACGGGCATAACGGGCCGTCAGACCGATCATCTCATGGGTATTGACAATCTTTAAATCCTTGTAGACCTCTTTCATGGTATTCAGCCTGGCCGCCCGTTTGATGGCCAGGGAATGAACCGTCAGACTGTCGGGAGCCAGAGCCTTTATCTGCTCCATGGTCGCCTGCACGTCTTCCAGGTCTTCCTCGGGAAGTCCCACGATCAGATCCATATTAATGTTGTCAAAGCCCTCCTGGCGGGCAAGGGCAAACTTTTCTTTCACTTCCTCCACCGTGTGGCGGCGTCCGATCAGATCCAGCGTCGCCTGCTTCATGGTCTGCGGATTAATGGAAATCCGGGTAACACCGTGCTTCTTCAGCACGCGCAGCTTCTCCCTGGTGATGCTGTCCGGCCGTCCGGCTTCCACCGTAAATTCCTTCGCTCCGTCCACGTCAAAAACAGCGCGGAGCTTCGTAAACAGCCGGTCCAGGTCCTCCGCCGAAAGGGACGTAGGCGTCCCGCCGCCGAAATACACCGTGTCCAGCGTCCGGCCCTTCATCCTCTCCGCCACATAATCCATTTCTCTGAAAAGGGCGTCCAGATACAGCCCTGTCCTGCCCTGCCATTTTCCGATGGGATAAGAAGTGAAGGAGCAATAGAGACAGGTAGTCGGGCAGAAGGGAATCCCCACATACAGGCTGTAGCCGCCGGCGCAGTCAATGCCGGACAGCAGTTCCCGCTCCCGGCGGGCGATCTCTATGCTCAGGTTGATCTTCTCATCACTGGCGAAATAATTTTCTTTCATGTACCGGCAGATCTCCCGGTCCGTCATCCCCTCCGTCAGCTTCGTCATGGCGATCTTGGCAGGGCGGATCCCCGTCAGGGAACCCCAGGGAAGCTGCTTTCCGGTCTCCATCATGAGAAGGGCGTACAAGCGGCGCTTGATCTTATTCTTTGCTTCCGTGCGGTCGTCATAATTCAGTTCAATGGGCTGCCCCGCCTGCTCCGTCTCCATCTGCAGGGCCCAGTGTAAATTCCGAAAGCCATGGAACGTATAAGTCCCATGGCTGATCAGATTCAAAATATAAGACTGATGATCCGGACTTACCAGACCCTCCACCGTCAGGCGAAGGGCGTCTTCCCCATGCGGCCGGTCATCTTCCCGGCGGAAAAGCGGCGCGGGCCGGTCATCTTCCGCGGCCCCGGCGTCCTCAGCCTTCCGGTACACGAATTTTTCGCCGGGATAGAACGCCATCAGAAGCTCCCGGATATCCTGCTCAAAAGCGTAATCGTTCAAACAAATTTCAATCATAATCCATCCTGCAGTCCCGCTTCGCCGGGCATTCTGTTGTCATCTGGCATAGTAGGCGATCATATTGTTCTTCTTCTCATACCCGACGGAGGTATCTTCCCCGTGGCCCGGGAACACCTGCGTTTCATCCGGAAGGACAAACAGCGTGCCGATCACGGAATCCATAAGCTTTGCCATATTGCCCGTGGGAAGATCGGTCCTTCCGATGGACTCGCAGAACAGGGTATCGCCGCTGATAAGCAGATTTTCGTCCGCCACATAGTAGCAGACGCTGCCTTCCGTGTGCCCCGGCGTAAACAGAACCTTCCACTTGTGCCCCAGAAGCTCAATGGTCTCTCCGTCCCTCAGCCACCGGTCCGCCTCCAGAGTCTGTTCCTCCCCGCAGGTCGGCGTCAGGTTCCACTGAGGGTTGGACAGCAGCGCCTGTTCCTTCTCCCCGGCCATAACCGGCGCGTGGAAGGTCCGGCGCAGATCGGCCGCCGCCAGAATGTGGTCAAAATGGCCGTGGGTCAGCAAAATGGCTTCCGGCTTCAGAAAAAGCCCGCGGCACCTGTTTATGATAAAGGAAGCATTGTCCGCCGGATCCACGATCACGCAGGGCGCCGGCTGTTCCTCCGTACCTTTTTCTCTGTAAATAATATAGCAGTTGGTATCCACCATTCCAAGCACATTGCTGGTTATCTTAAAATCCTTCATACTGCCTGCCGCTCCTTTAATTCTGTCATCCCGTGGTCCGCTCAATATCCAGAACGCCCTCGATCTGGCGAAGCTTTTCCGTCAGCCGGTTCAGCTCCTCGATCCCGCCGATATCAAAGGCCATGACAAATGTGGCTTTGCCCTGGCGGTTGGTCCTTACGTTCACCGAGGTGATATCGATCTGACGTTCCGTAAATACCTTGGAGATATCCACCAGCATCCCGATCCGGTTGTTGGCAAATATCTGAATCTCTGTCGAATATTTCTCTTTATTTCCGCCGTCCGCAGGCTGCTCCCACTCGGCGTCGATCAGACGGATGCGTTCCTCCTCCGGCAGGTTGATCATGTTGACACAGTCCGTCCTGTGAATGGATACGCCTCTGCCCCTGGTGACAAAACCGATGATCTCATCTCCCGGAACCGGGCTGCAGCACCTGGAGAACCGGACCGCCACGTCGTGGATTCCCCTGACGGTGATTCCGCCCTGGGACTTCCGGATCAGCGGCGGCTTATTGTTCATCTCCGCCACGCCTTCCAGAATCTTGGCGTCGGTAACCTCCCGCTTCAGCTTCTTGTCCCGCTCCTCCAGCATCTTGTTGATGACCTGGCCCTCTTTCAGGCCGCCGTGGCCGATAGAAGCCAGCACGGAATCCCAGTCCTTGAAGGCGTACCGCTTCATGACCTTTTCCATGTACTCCTGCTTGCTGATCTCAGAATAGTTGATTCCCTTGGCCTTGCAGTACCGGTCGATCATCTCCTTGCCGCGAAGGATATTGTCCTCCTTCAGCTCGGTTTTAAACCACTGGTTGATCTTATTCTTAGCCTGGGTGCTCTTGACCAGGGCCAGCCAGTCGCGGCTGGGGCCCTTGGCGTTCTGGGACGTAATGATCTCGATCTGGTCGCCGGTCTGAATCTTGTAATCAATATTTACCAGCTTGCCGTTGACTCTGGCTCCCACCATTTTATTGCCCACGGCGCTGTGAATCGCGTAAGCAAAATCGATAGGCGTGGAACCGCTGGGCAGGGTCTTTACGTCGCCCGACGGGGTAAAGCAGTACACGCTGTCGGAAAACAGATCCAGGTCGCCCTTCACCAGGTTCAAAAACTCCTTGGAATCGTCCGTATCCCTCTGCCACTCCAGAATCTGGCGCAGCCAGGACATTTTTGCCGCCTCGTCTCCCTCGGCCGTGACGCCGCTGCCGCTCTCCTTGTATTTCCAGTGGGCGGCAATACCGTACTCGGCTGTCCGGTGCATCTCGTAGGTGCGGATCTGCACCTCAAAGGGCTGCCCGGTGCTTCCGATCAGCGTCGTGTGGAGAGACTGATACATGTTGGGCTTGGGCATGGCGATATAATCCTTGAACCGGCCGGGAATCGGTTTGTACAGCTCGTGGATAACGCCAAGAGCCGCATAACAGTCCTTTACCGAGTCCACCATAATGCGCACGGCAAACAGATCATAGATCTGATCCAGGGTCTTATTCTGGTTCACCATTTTCTTATAGATACTGAAGAAATGCTTGACCCGCCCGCCTACAGTCACCTGAATGCCGGCGTCTTTCATATTCTTCTCAATCTCATCCACAATCTCCTGAAGGAACGCCTCTCTGGCGTCGCGGCGCAGATTGACCTTCTCCACCAGGTCATAGTACACATCGGGATGAAGGAATTTCAAAGAAAGATCATCCAGCTCAATCTTGATTTTAGAAATACCGAGCCGGTCCGCAATCGGAGCGTAAATCTCCAGAGTCTCTCTGGCCTTCTCCTTCTGCTTTTCCGGCTTCCAGAATTTGCCGGTCCGCATGTTGTGCAGCCGGTCCGCCAATTTGATGATGATCACCCGGATATCCTTGGCCATGGCCAAAAACATTTTCCGCAGGTTCTCCGCCTGGATTTCCACCTTGTCCATATCCCAGGACAGCTGGGTCAATTTGGTGACCCCATCCACCAGGAAAGCCACCTCGGAGCCGAACTCACGGGTCAGGTCGTCCAGGGTCATCTTGGTGTCTTCCACCACGTCGTGGAGAAGACCGGCCTCGATGGTTTCCTTATCCATCTCAAGATCGGCCAGTATGATCGCAACACAAAGAGGGTGAATGATATAAGGTTCACCCGACTTGCGCTTCTGTTCATTATGGGCTGCTTTGGCGATAAGATAAGCCTTCTCAACCAAAGTGATATCGTCAGAGGGATGGTATCTCCGAATCGTCTGAATCAGTTCCTGATACAATTCCTCCGGGCTGGTAAAGGAAGCCGGCGCTTCCAATATCTGTTCCACAGGTTCTCTTACCGGTTCCTGCGCCATTCTGTCACCTTCTCTATCCGTAATACTGAGGGGACCTATTTTCCTTCGTACGTGACCAGAGACATTACATCATAGCCTTTCAGCCTGTCGCGGCCCTTCAGGCCCGCCAGCTCCATCACAAAGCAGATCTTCACCACCTGGCCGCCCAGCTGTTCCACCAGCTTGGTGATCGCCTCGATGGTTCCTCCCGTAGCGATCAGGTCGTCAATAATGACCACCTTCTGCCCGGGCTGAATGGAATCCTTGTGCATCTCAATGACCGCGCTGCCATACTCCAGGTCATACTCCATGCTCACTGTCTCGCAGGGAAGCTTGCCCTTCTTGCGGACCGGCACAAAGCCCTTATGCATAGCATATGCCACCGGCACGCCGAAAATGAATCCCCGGGACTCAGGGCCCACCACAACGTCATAATCCAACCCCTTTAAAGACTCGATGATGCCGTCGATAGCCAGCTGAAGTCCGTCCGCGTCCTGCAGGATGGTCGTCACATCACGGAAAATAATCCCCGGTTCCGGAAAATCCGGAATACTTCTTACATAGTCTTCTACCCTTTTCATAATATTACCCTCTCATCCTCCAATTATAAAACATGCTACTATCATAACACTTCGCCCTATTTTGGGCAAGTACCGAACTCATTTTCTGGGATGGGCTTCCCGGTAGGTTCTGCGTATCGGGTCCTGCATCCGGGCATAGCTTACATACGCCTGGGTAGTGGCCATGTCGGAATGGCCCATCATGGTCTGCACCGCCTGCAGGTCCGCTCCCCCTCCGATGAGATGGGCCGCGAAGGAATGGCGCAGGGTGTGAGGCGTGATATCCGTCTCTATTCCTGCCTTTTCTCCGTAATATTTGATGATCTTCCAGAAACCCTGGCGGCTCATGGGCCCTCCGGTGCAGTTGACGAACAGATTCGGCGTATCCTTGTCCTTCACCAGCGCCTCCCGGGCCTGCTCCACATATCTCAGAAGCGCCTGACGGGCCGTCCGGCCGAATGGGACCGTCCTCTGTTTATAACCGTCCCTGCAGGTGACAAAACCGATGGACAGATTCACATCCGCCACCTCCAGGCCGATCAGCTCCGACACTCGAAGCCCTGTCGCGTACAAAAGCTCCAGCATGGCCTTATCCCGCAGATCCTTGGGAGTGGCTTCCCCCGGCTGTTCCAGAAGCCGTTCCACCTCCTCCGTCGTCAGAATGCTGGGCGCCTTCTTCTCCACCCTGGGCGTCCGAAGAAGCTCCGTCGGGTCGCGCCGAACCTTTCCCTCCCTCAGTTCATAGTGAAAGAAAGCCCTCATAGAGGCCATAACCCTGGAAATCGTTGAGGAGGCCTTGCCGGATTTCTCCAAAAAAAGAATATAAGAGCTTAAAGCAGTCTTTGTGACCTTCGCCACATCTGAGATTCCCCTGTCCTCCAGGTAATCAGCCATCTGATTTAAATCCCGCTCATAGGAAATCAGGGTATTCTGAGAAGCCTTTCTCTCGTTACCCATATAGCCGATAAACTGTTCTATCTCCGTATCCATTTCCGTTTTCCTCTGATTCTGCCCCGAAATTGGTATAAAATGGGCCTTTTCCTAACATTATATCCACTATTTTCGATAAAATCAAACACAAATTTCCCACTTTCCTCCGTTTTTGCTCTGATTTACATAAAAAATACAATATATGGAGACGCAGGGATTTTCCCTTCCCCATATATTGTAAAAAAAATTTAAAACCTCCAGAGCCACGGATTAATGTAAGCCTCCAGAAAGATTCCCGTCAGGACGGCGGCCAGCAAAACAGGCCAGTAACGGAACTTCATCTGCTCCAGTCCGTCTTCCGCCTTCACCGCCAGAATCATCCAGACCGGCAGATAAAAGAGCCACTGAGGCAGCAGCGCCAGAAGAAAGAGAAAAAGGCCCGAAACACCGCTCTGAAGCGTGGCTATGGAAAGCATAAATCCGCCTCCCAGCCCTCCCGCGAAAGCGGCGGCCGCAAACCCCAGGGCGGAAAAAGGAGTCAGGCCGACCAGAACCGCCAGGCCAAACTCTTTCATTCTCTGACGGAACACATATCGCCATAACAGTTTTTTCTCGCCCCAGTCCAGGACCGCTCCCACACAGGACGCTTTATGGATTGCGTCTGCCGCACCGCCGCTCAGAATCTCTTTTCCCAGCAGGTTGGCGCCGGCAGTTCCCGCTGCCGCTCCGCAGAAAAAGCAGAAAAACAGCACATGGGCAAATGATAATGAAAAAGGCCGCCTCATACACTCCGCCCTTCCGGCTTTTTTACAGTGTATGAGACGGCCTCCGGCAAATATTCCGGTCCGCTTCCCGGGGCAGGGATTTACTTCGGGGCATATAACCTGGCGGCGTAGGTGCTGATAGCGGCCGCCGTCTTGCCGTCGGATATCTTTCCCTCATAGATCAGCTGAAGAAGGTCCTTCAGCTCCCAGGCCTCCACCTGAATATCCTCGTCCTCATCCAGATGCTGCCTGGACGGAATCAGATCGCGGGCTACAAAAATATCAATGGCCTCGTCACAGAACGCCACCGTGGTATTTACGCTCATCAGATATTCCAGATTCTCCGAACGGAATCCGGTCTCTTCCTCCAGCTCCCGGTAAGCGCACTGAATCTTCGGCTCCCCGGCTCATCCAGCTTTCCGGCCGGAATCTCCAGAGTCTCCCGGTTCAGGGCGTTCCGGTACTGGCGCACCATCAGAATCTTTCCGTCGTCTGTAACCGGAAGCACCGCGGCCGCGCCGTCATGATGAATAAAATCCCAGTAAGCCTCATGACCGTTCGCCACCACCGTATCCAGATAGACCTTCAATATGGTCCCCTGATATTTCAGTTCCCGTTTCAGACGAATCACTTTCTCTGCCATATTGTTTCCTCCAAATTCTGTATTATCCGTTTTCCTCCGGTTCTCAGCCCATCGGAATCATGGCGCCGGTGGAATCCACCCGGCGGCCCAGTCCGTCCGGAACCAGGGTGCTCACCAGCATCTGCCCGCTTTCCGGGTCGCAGTAATAGCTTTTCTCACCCCAGTCGATCCAGCCGGTAACCATGTACCCGTCGGAATCAAAGTAATACCATTTATCGTCGATCAGCTGCCAGTTTCCTGCCGTATAGGAGCCGTCCTCATTCCGATACCACCACCGGTCGCCCTCCTGTATCCAGCCGTACCGGTCCTTATAAGCCAGGGCGGCCTTCAGCTCCTCCATCTGGCCAGGCTCCGTGACGCCCTCCGGTACCGGGTTGGGATAAATCAGGCGAAGCTGCTCCGCCGCGGCCTCATCCAACCGGGAATCAGACGAGGCCTCCTCCCAGGGGCCCTTTATCCTGCTGTCCGAAGCATTGACGGCCCGCACCTGGAACCGGTAGCTGCCGGCTTTCCTCATATAACTTCCAAAATCAAAGGAGGACTCCTTTGTGCTATAGATTGAACCGGTCTGTTTGCCGTCGACAAAAAGCCGAACCTCATAAGACGACATATTGTAGGACGGGGTCCAGCGGCCTGTCGTAGCGGACTCCCACCGGACATCCTCCACATTTCCCATCTGGTCACGCAGAGACGGCAGCCGGAGAACCAGCAGATAACGGGTAAAGTCATCCACCGTCCTTCCATAATCGTACTCGGCTCCCCGCAGTCTCACAGAGGATTTCTCAACAAGGAACACATTGCCGTCCACGGCTTCCAGCTCCACCAGAATCCGCGGAACATCATAATACGCCCAGCGCTCATTCTCATTCAGAACCTCCACGCGGCGGATCTCATATCCTGAATCGTCCGTGGTGACGGAGATATTTCGCTCCCCGGCAATCTCTCCCACCTTCAGATCGGCCTCTACCGTCAGGGAAATCCTGGTGATCACTTCTTCCGCCCGGGCCGGCGTCTCTGTCCGCCACAGACAGACGGCTGCCGCAAGCAGCACAAACACCGCCTTTCTTATTGACTTCATCTCAGTCACCTGCCCTTCCTCTGTTTCCTATGGGACAAAAAGAAGCCTCATAGCTGTCCTATAAGGCTTCTTCTGAAGTTGCTGAATCATTACTTTACTTTGCGGTTGCGGTGACTCTGGATTCACGAATCACATTCACGCGGATCTCTCCGGGATATGTCATGGATTCCTCGATCTTCTTGGCAATGTCACGGGCCATCAGCACCATATCGTCATCGCTGACCTGCTCCGGAACTACCATGATCCGAACCTCTCGTCCTGCCTGAATCGCAAAGGATTTGTCTACGCCCTTGAAGGAATCGGTAATCTCCTCCAACTGTTTCATCCTGTTGGTGTAAGCCTCCAGGGTTTCCCTTCTGGCACCGGGCCGTGCCGCCGAGATCGTGTCTGCCGCCTGAACAATACACGCAATCAGGCTTTCCGGCTCCACTTCTCCGTGATGGGACTCTACTGAATTCACCACGATTGGAGATTCTTTGTACTTTCTGCACAGGTCAGCGCCCAGCTTTACGTGGGAACCTTCCATTTCGTGGTCAATGGATTTTCCGATATCATGCAGCAGTCCGGCTCTCTTCGCCATCCGGACGTCCACTCCAATCTCAGCTGCCAGAAGTCCGGCAAGCTGTGCCACTTCGATAGAATGCTTTAACGCGTTTTGTCCGTAACTGGTGCGGAACTTCATCTTGCCCAACAATTTCACCAGTTCCGGGTGAATTCCGTGGATACCAACCTCCAGGACGGCGGCCTCGCCTTCCTCTCTCATGTTCATCTCCACTTCCTTCTGTGCCTTCTCCACCATTTCCTCAATTCTGGCCGGGTGGATACGGCCATCCACGATCAGACGCTCCAGGGCAATCCTGGCAACTTCCCGTCTGACCGGATCAAATCCGGATAATACTACTGCTTCGGGAGTATCGTCGATAATCAGCTCAACACCCGTCATGGTCTCAAGAGTCCTGATATTACGTCCCTCACGCCCTATAATACGGCCCTTCATCTCGTCGCTGGGAAGCTGTACTACGGATACTGTGGTCTCAGCCACATGATCCGCCGCACATCTCTGGATGGCGGTGACGATATATTCCTTCGCCTTCTTGTTCGCCTCTTCCTTGGCCCGCGCTTCCAGCTCCTTCACTTTCTTGGCCGCATCATGCTTCACATCATCCTCAATCATCTGCAGCAGATAGTCTTTCGCCTGCTCCGTTGTCATACCGGAGATACGCTCCAGCTCCTGCAGCTGTTTTGAGCGAAGTTCCTCTGCCTCTGCCAGCTTCTTTGACAAATTCTCTTCCCTGGCTGTCAGGCTTGTCTCTCTCCGCTCCAGAGTCTCCGACTTCTTGTCCAGATTCTCTTCCTTGCTAAGTACACGTCTTTCATATCTTTGAAGCTCTGCCCTGCGTTCCTTGGTCTCTCTATCTAACTCATTCTTTGTCCTGATGGACTCTTCCTTGGCTTCCAGGAGAGCTTCTCGCTTCTTTGTCTCTGCGGTCTTTAATGCTTCATCTATAATCTCTCTTGACTTTTCTTCCGCACTACCGATCTTACTTTCGTAAGTTTTCTTCCGGTGTGCGACCGCCAATACCCAGGTAATAGGAATTACAAATACTAACGTAGCCAAAATAGGTATTAGATGTGACACAGGAGCACCTCCTTATTTAGTTTTCATTGTACGAAAATACAACACTTCAATTTTATACTGTTTTACGGATTATGTCAAGTATTTTGGTAATCCGCTCCCATATCTGCTCCCATATCTCCCATATCATCCGCTCCCATATCCACCCCCATAATCCGGCGGACGGATTCACAGGAATAGCCTCTCCGCAGCAAAGCTGCCGCAAGCTTTCTCTTCTCCTCCGGCGGCGCCGTCCGAAAATCATAGTGCTTCTTCCTGAGAAAATCCTGAATCTGAGCCTCCTCCTGCACTTCTCCCTGCTCCAGCAGCTGCCTTGCCTGATCCGAACTGAACCCCCGCTGCATCAGATGGCTCTGAATCCAGCGGCTGCTCCGCCTAGCGCCGTAAATCTCTACATAACGCCTTCCGTACTCCATATCGTCAACAAGCCGGTATTCTCTCAGAAACTCCATCGTCCGCTCTATGACCGGTTCCGGATAGAATCCTTCCCTCAGCTTCCGGCGTATCTCCGCCTCCGTCCGTGCCCTGTCCTTCAGCAGGTACAGCGCCCGCTCTCTGGCCCGTCCAACAAGAAGCTGTTCAATCTCCTCATAAACCTTCTCCGGCAGCTGAGCGCCGGTCTCAATCCGATATTTCCGCAGCTCCCCCTTATATAAAGCAAAGGCAAGGTTCTGATCCACCAGAACCCTGCTTCTCCGCTTATCCAGGGGAACGACCTCCGTCACCTGCATACCGTCCCTCCGGTTCCTGATATCATTCAAGGATCACGCCGTCAGCGTCCACTGCCGGCTCCGCCGGCTTCAGCCCGTAGGCTTCCCGGACCTTATTCTCAATCTCCCGGCACACCGCGGGATTGTCATGGAGATACAGCTTGGCATTCTCCCGGCCCTGGCCGATCCTGGCTCCCTGGTAGGCATACCAGGCGCCGCTCTTCTCCACGATTCCTTCCTTGGCCGCCAGATCCAGAATATCCCCCTCGCTGGAGATACCCTTGCCAAACATGATATCAAACTCCGCCTCCTTAAAGGGCGGCGCGATCTTATTCTTCACTACCTTCACCCGGACGTGATTGCCCACCACTTCGCCGCTCTGCTTCAGAGTCTCAGTTCTGCGGACCTCCAGGCGCACGGACGCATAGAACTTCAGCGCGCGGCCGCCGGTAGTCGTCTCCGGGTTGCCGAACATCACGCCGATCTTCTCACGGATCTGATTGATGAAGATCACGCTGCAGTTGGTCTTGCTGACAACACCGGTCAGCTTTCTCAGGGCCTGGGACATAAGCCGGGCCTGAAGGCCTACGTGGGACTCGCCCATCTCGCCGTCAATCTCAGCCTTGGGAACCAGCGCCGCCACAGAGTCCACAATGATGATATCTATGGCTCCGGAACGGACCATGGTCTCCGTTATCTCCAGGGCTTGCTCCCCGTTGTCCGGCTGGGAGATATACAGGTTGTCAATATCTACGCCGATGTTCCTGGCATACACCGGGTCAAGAGCGTGCTCCGCGTCGATAAAACCCGCGATGCCGCCTCTCTTCTGAACCTCCGCCACCATATGAAGGGCCACGGTAGTCTTGCCGCTGGACTCAGGGCCGTAGACCTCAATGATACGCCCCTTGGGAATCCCGCCCAGTCCAAGAGCCAGATCGAGGCTGAGGGAACCGGTCGGCACCGTCTCTATATTCATGTTGGCCCCGGAATCCCCCAGCTTCATCACGGAACCCTTCCCGTAGGACTTCTCAATCTGCGTCAAAGCCGCGTCCAGGGCCTTCATCTTATCTTCTCTATTCATGGTTCTCCTCCAATCGAACAAACGTTCTTTTCAGTATCATAATATATTTTCTCAAAAAAGTCAACCGGTTTTTCTGTCCGGAACACAATTATATCTGTTTCGCGAAGAAAGAAAAAGGCGATAAACCTCCTTCAAATCTAAAATCTTTCTAAACAGCCGGTTTATTCTTCCAGAAGGCGCCTCACATCCAGCATTCCCCAGCCCTGCTGGTTCCTGGGCAGGCCCATATCCACCGCCCGCTCCCGCAGGCGCAGCTTCACGTCCCGGTTGCTCATCTCCGGATATTTTTCCAGAAGCAGCGCAATGGCCCCCGCCACCATGGGCGTGGACATGGAAGTCCCGCTTTTGGTGGAATAGCGCCCCGGCTGATTGCAGCAGCTTACGATTCCCGCTCCCGGGGCAATGATCTCCGGCTTGCAGACGCAGGCTCCTGTCGGCCCCCGGCCGGAATAATCAATCATATGGCGGCCCATTACATTGACCTCCTTATGGTCGTCGGAACAGCCTACCGTAATCACCTTCCGGCTGATGCCGGGCGTTGTCACCGTCATGGGCCCTGGGCCGTTGTTTCCGGCGGCAACCACTACCACCATGCCGTCGTCCCAGGCGGCGTCCACCCCGCGGACCAGCACGGAATTTTCGTTCATATTTCGTTTGGAGTAGGAACCCACCGAGATATTGACGACGCGGATCCCGAACCGCTCCCTGTTCTCCCGGATCCATCTGAGTCCTGTCAGCACGTCGGAGGCAAAACCGCCGCCCTTGCTGTCAAGAACCTTTACGGAAATAATGCTGCAGCCGGGCGCGATTCCCCGGTACCTCCCTCCGGACGCGCTCCCGTCTCCCCCGATAATGGCGGAGATATGGGTGCCGTGTCCGTTGTCATCATAGGGTTCCTCCCGATGACGGAGCACATCAAAAAAAGCCGTGATTCGCCGTCCAAAATCCCCGTGGGGATAAATGCCTGTATCCAGCACGGCCACTCCGACTCCCCGGCCAGTCAAACCCAAGTAAGCCGGTTCGTCACAGCGGATTGCCTGTCTTGCCTGATCCACTATTCAATGTCCTCTGTCCATATATCTCCCTTATCTTAAGATATTCCGCGGACAGAGAATTTGTTAAATCCGGCATAGCTGTTTTATAGACAAGCCATCTTTTGCTGCCGTCAGGCTTCCGGCACGTCTTCCAGCATCCAGCGCAGGACATTTTTCTTTTTTATGCCCTCATAATTTATATCGTCAAATATCCGGTCCAGCGTAAGAAGATATTTCGGATAATTGTCATTGATCTGCCGCAGAGGAGCAAGTTCGCGCATAAGAACCTCTTCATCCAGCGTGGTCTGCGCCACCTGAAAATAAATCGGATTTCCGCATTCAATGGCTACAAAATCAACTTCTCCGTTTGAGCCGACCTGCCCCACATAAACCTCCCGATACCTTCGTTTCAATTCAAGATAAACAAGGTTTTCCAGTACATGACCCGTATCTGCGTCCCCGCCGCGAACAAGCATATTTCTCATAGCTATATCACAGACATAATACTTGTTCATCGTGGTCAGAAACTGCTTTCCTTTAATATTGTACCTTCGGGCCTCATAAAACAGGAGACTGTCCGTCAGGCCGCGAATATACCGGTCAACTGTTTTCTGATCAATCCTTTTTCCGTTTGAGACCATAGTATTCGCCATCGTCGCAGGGGAAGTCCTGTTTCCGATATTGTGCATCATAAATTTTGTTACGGCCTCCAATATATTCACATCCGCAATCCGCAGCCGCTTTACAACATCATTCAGAAGTATCGTATGATAGATACCCTCCATGTACTCCTTTGCTTCTCTTTCTCCATAACCATATTTCAGCACATAGGGAAAGGAACCTGTTTCCATATACAGACGCATTTTCTCTTCAGGCGAAATATTACTGTTCTCCTTCGTCAGTCCTTTGCAGAATTCTTTAAAAGACAGCGGCATCATCGCTAATTCTACATAACGTCCGGTAAGTAGTGTCGCAAGCTCTCCGGACATAAGCCACGCATTTGAGCCTGTAATATAAACATCACAATTGTCACGCAGAAACAAACTGTCAATTGCCTTTTCAAAATCTTTGACGTGCTGTATTTCATCAAAGAAAAGATAATTCTTCCTGTCCGGAAGCAGGCGTTCCTTCACATACTGATACAGGGCTCTGTAATCTAACAGGTCCTCAAATTCCAAATCTTCAAAATTGATCGCAGTAATCTGTGATTTATCAACGCCATTCTGCAAAAGATAATCCTGGAAAATCTCAAACAGAGTAGACTTTCCGCAGCGTCTGACGCCTGTCACTACTTTAATAATCTGCTTGTCTTTCCACTTAATTAACCATTTCAGATAATCGGTACGCTCTATTCGTTCCATAACGGTCATATCCTTTTCCATATTTTGATACTATTATATTCCATTTTGCTCAAAATATCAACCAATTATGGATTTCATTCCATCTTTTTTTAATTCATCTATAATTATGGAATCAATTCCATTCTTTGTTCAAAGCAGGATTCGTATATTTTCCAATGGAATATTCCCAATATGTAAGTATTATCCAAGTTATATGCACGAATTTCATTGATAAATTAAGAATTTCTTCATAATTCATTTAAACAATCTACAATCTTTTTACGAAACCATATGTTATACTAAGTGCAGAAATTACGAAAGACAACCACATTCCTTTCATCCTTTTATAATCCTTATCCTTACACGAGAAAACCTGCCGCGGGGGCAGGTTTTTTTGGTTGGTAAGAATTCTTACAGATATTTGTCCATCACGTGACAGAAATCAAAAGTGGCAAAATAATCCTTCGGCGTCTCCGCACGGCGGATCAGTTCCACAGAGCCGTCCTCATGAAGGAGCAGTTCGGCGGACCGGAGCTTTCCGTTGTAGTTATATCCCATAGAAAAGCCGTGGGCTCCCGTGTCATGCAGGACCAGCAGATCTCCCCGGTCAATGCGGGGCAGCATACGGTCAACGGCAAACTTGTCGTTGTTCTCGCAGAGAGAGCCGACCACGTCGTACTTGTGGTCACAGGGCTGGTCTTCCTTGCCCATGACTGTGATGTGATGGTAAGCGCCGTACATGGCGGGACGCATCAGATTGACCGCGCAGGCGTCCACTCCGATGTACTCTTTATGGATATGCTTCTCATGAATCGCTTTCGTCACCAGGCAGCCGTAGGGCCCCAGCATATAGCGGCCCAGTTCCGTGAAGAGAGCTACGTCTCCCATTCCGGCCGGAACCAGAACTTCCTCATAAACCTGCCTTACCCCTTCTCCGATGGCCATGATATCGTTGGGCTCCTGATCCGGCCTGTAGGGAATGCCGATTCCGCCGGACAGGTTGATAAAGGCAATGTGAGCGCCCGTTTCTTCCTTCAGCTTTACGGCCGTCTCAAAAAGCACTTTTGCCAGCATGGGATAATACTCGTTGGTCACTGTATTGCTGGCCAGAAACGCGTGAATCCCAAAACGCTTCGCGCCCTTCGCCTTCAGGATCCGGAAGGCCTCCGTTATCTGCTCCGGCGTCATACCGTACTTGGCATCGCCGGGATTGTCCATGATCCCGTTGCTCATCTGGAACACGCCGCCCGGATTATACCGGCAGCTGATGGTCTCTGGAATATAGCCCAGAGTCTTCTCCACACACTCTATGTGAGTGATATCGTCCAGGTTGATGATTCCCCCCAGCTTTGCACAGAAGGCGAACTCCTCCGGCGGCGTCTCGTTGGAGGAAAACATAATGTCATGGCCGGAAAAACCGCAGGCATCCGACATCATAAGCTCCGTCATGGACGAGCAGTCCGTGCCGAAGCCGTATTCCTTCAGGATCTTCAGAATAAACGGATTCGGCGTGGCCTTCACCGCGAAATATTCCTTAAAACCCGGATTCCAGGCAAAGGCCTCCTTCAGCCGCCTGGCATTCTCTCTGATTCCCCTTTCATCATACAGATGAAAGGGCGTCGGATACGTCTCCGTAATCTCCTGAAGCTTTTCCAGTGTCACAAATGGTTTCTTTTCCATAACTACAACTCCTCTTTCCAGTAAATAACTATCATCAGGGCACAAAAAGGGGCCCGAAATCAGTCACAAGTCTCGCAACATTGTAACTCACCCGGACCCCTTTGTCCATAGATTTTTTATTCTGTATCAGTCTGCCGGAGCTCTCTTCTCACGGCTCAGGATATATTCACCACACGCATGATGTTGGTATGTATGGCCGGCTGGTCTCTCCGGTCATAGTTGACCAGCCCGGCGGTCACCACCGCGATATCGCCCGCCTGAAAGATTCCTTTCTCTTTCAGATACTCGATGGAGGATTCGATCAGCGCGTCGGTTGAATCGGAGCGCATGGCCAGATAAGGCTTAACGCCCCAGTAGATCTGCATCTGCCGGACGGAACCTGCCTTCGGGGACATGCCTACGATCAGCACATCCGATTTCCACTTGGACAGAAGCCTGGCCGTAAATCCGCTGATGCTGGGAGCCACGATGGCTCTCGCTCCCAGGACGCGGGCCGTGGACACAGATGAGAAGCACACGGCGTTGGAGATACTGGCCCGGTTGTGGGCGGATACCTCGCGCCTCATAAAGGATGTGTAATCCAGATGGGATTCCGCCTCCTCGCAGATGCCCACCATCATCTTCAGTGCCTCTACCGGATATTTGCCGGCAGCCGTCTCTCCCGACAGCATCACCACGTCGGTTCCCTCAAGCACCGCCTGGGATACGTCCGTCACCTCCGCCCTGGTAGGACGGGGATTCCTTATCATGGAATCCAGCATCTGAGTGGCAGTGATGACCGGCTTGCAGGCCGCGTTGCATTTATCAATGATCAGCTTCTGAACAAAAGGAACCTTCTCCGCCGGAATCTCTACTCCCAGGTCGCCTCTGGCTACCATGATGCCGTCGCTGACACTGATAATCTCATCCAGATTCTCCAGGCCCTCCGCGTTCTCAATCTTGGAGATGACCATGATCTTGGAATTATGGGCCTTCAGGATCTCCTTAATCTCACGGATGGCGTCAGCGGAACGCACAAAGGACGCTGCGATAAAATCAAAGCCCTGCTCAATTCCGAATACGATATCCTCTTTATCCTTCTCGGTCAGAGCCGGGAGCTTTATCTTCACGCCGGGCACATTGACGCCTTTCTGGCCGCCCAGCTCGCCGCCGTTGACTACCTGGCAGACGATCTCACTGCCCGACACTTCCTTTACGATCAGCTCAATCAATCCGTCGTCGATCAGAATCCGGTTGCCGCATACCACGTCCTCCGCCAGTCCGGAATAATTGATGTGGCACCGTTTCTCATCACTTTCCACTTCCTCCGTGGTCAGCGTGTACGTCTGACCTGCCACCAGGGATACCTTTTTATTATCCTTCAGCCTTCCTGTCCGGATCTCCGGCCCCTTGGTATCCAGAAGAGCCGCTACCGGAACGTCCAACTCCGTGCGTATGCTTTTCAGCTGGTCCAGCCTGGCCTTCTGTTCCTCATGAGTCCCATGAGAAAAATTGAATCTGGCGATATCCATGCCATACCTTACCAGATCAGTCATGACCCCCCTGTCATCTGACGCCGGCCCCATGGTGCAGATAATCTTTGTTTTTTTCATACGTTTATCCCTCCTCTTTTATATGACAGCGGCTCCCCGCTCCGTGTATCTTACCTAATTTCCGCTCACATGCTGGTGCGTATACAGATGGTCCTGGCAATACTCATAATTGCCCGCGCACTTGGAACAGTAACGGAACTCAAGATTTTCCCCATCCTTCTCCGTCCGCCCGCACACGGCGCAGCGGTGTCTGACGCCCCCCGCCGGAACGATCTTCGTCTGATTGCGGAACTCTCTCCGGCGCTTAACCTCCTTGGGCGCGTAGCGGCTTACATTTCTGGTCATCAGGAAGAAAATCAGGAAGTTGGCCAAAGACAGCACGATAGCGCACCGCTCGGCCGCTCCTCCCACAATAAATCCGTAGGCAAAGAAGATCCCGTCAAATATGGCCAGCACCTTGGCTTTCACCGGAATCACCATAAACAGCAGAAACTGCAGGTCCGGATACGTAACCGCAAACGCAAAAAACAGAGACAGATTCAGGTACGTCGTAGTCAGAAACATCAGCTGCCCGAAGACCAGATACCCGATAACGGCCGCCAGCACATGGCCGATGATTCCCATGAAAAAATATACGTTGAACCGAAACGCCCCCCATGTCCTCTCCAGATTCGTGCCCAGGGAATAGTACAAAGACAGGGCGATTCCGTTAAACAGCAGATCCGACAGCATGACGCCCATAGACGAGCCCAGAGGCGCCATGGTGCCCATGGGCGGATAAATAATAAACGTGATGATCCGCCATATCTGGCCGTGCAGGATCGCCCCCGCATTCAGGCTCAGGAACCGCCAGTACAGCATGGGCATAATCATCTGGATCACAATCCCGATGGCATAGAGGATCATAATATAGTACATCAGATTGCGAATCGCGTAGCGGGAAAATTTCCGCTCAAATTTCTGGAACAAGCTCATATATCAGACAAGTCCTTTCCCTCAGATTATTCCTAAAACATATTTTTCTTCGAGAAAATGATGGCCACCGCCAGGGTGATCAGCCCGGCAATCCCCAGAACGATCCAGAACCCGTACACGCTCTCCGCGAAGGGCATTCCGTGGGCGTTCACATTCATGCCGTAGAAGCTGGCCACCATGGTGGGAATGGACATAACGATGGTCACCGTCGCCAAAAATTTCATAACAATATTCAGATTGTTGGAAATAACGGAGGCAAAAGCGTCCATGGTGCCGCTGAGGATTCCGCTGTATATATTGGCCATCTCGATAGCCTGCTTATTCTCAGTGATAACATCCTCCAGAAGTTCCATATCCTCCTGATACTTCTTCACTTTCTCGCTCCGCATCAGCTTCTCAAATACCACCTCATTGGAACGGAGGGACGTGGTAAAGTACACCAGGCTCTTCTCCAGCTCCAGAAGCTCAATCAGCTCCTGATTCTTCTGAGACTTATGAAGCTTCTCCTCCACCTGATCGCTCTTCTTGTCGATCACCCTCAGATACTGCAGGTACTGAGAGGCGTTCCGGTACAGAATCTGCAGGATAAAACGTGTTTTCATATAGGTAAAGAAATCTTTCACCCGGCCGTCCATAAAGGCGTCAAGTATGGGAGTCTCCTCCAAACATACGGTGATGATCACCTGGTCGGTAGTGATAATGCCCAGAGGGATGGTCACATACCAGTCCTTGCCGCTGCGCTCCTCGATGGACGGTATGTCCACCAGCACCAGGGTATAATGATCCTCCACCTCGATACGGGACCGTTCCTCCTCATCCAGCGGTGCCCGAAGATGATCCGGGTCGATATCATATTGCTCCGCAACTGACAGAATCTCAGTGGCAGTCGGATCCGTCAATGCGATCCAGGCACCTGTTTCCGCCTCTTCCTTCTGTCGAATCGCTCCTTCTTCAGTCATGAAAATCTGAATCACGGGTCTACCTCCTTTCTTCTGCTGACTTCATTATAAATTCTGAACAGAGGTTTGTCAAACGAAACCAGCGCCGGATTCTATTCACATTTTTTTAAGTGAAGTGAAAAGTTTATTTCCACTTTGAAAAGCACCAGAAAAAAAGTGGCATTTACTATTACAAAAAGTAGTGGA
>CANQSK010000037.1 GCA_947626475.1 uncultured Lachnospiraceae bacterium | reverse complement strand
GCGCAGCTGAAGCAGGACAGAGATATGGAGGCGCAGTATATGTTGTTTGAGGAACTGATCCAGTGGGAGCGGAAAGACGCGGCAAAGGAAGCGGCTGAAGAAGCGGCAAAGGAAACGACCGGACGTATCCTGCGGCTGACCGTACTTATGGTTGAAGCCGGAGAGGGCGGTCAGATCGAACGGTTGGAGCGGGAGCCGGAGTTTCTGGACGCGATGCTGGAGAAGTATCATCTGTGACAGGAAAGATTTTGGACAGGGAAGCAATCAGGTAACAATCAGTTTATTCTATAGAAGATTTCATACCTGCCGTAAGGCGGGTTCCTGGCCGGGCAAGTAAAGCCTTCGGCCTGATTTTCACGGTAACATAATAAATTGTAAGTATAATAGATACGTTACGTCTGATGCCATACGTGCATGCAGACGGTGATGTTTGTGTACGCCTGGCGGATATTCTGTCTTTCGCATTTATTTTAAAAATAAGAATTGTACGCGTATTTTCAATTTCCAAAAAATGTTCCCCAGACAGTAACGACGGTCTACCAAACCGCCCCCTTCCCCTCCTGATTCATGCTATAATATCCCTGACAGGATATCCTCCGGCGTTCTTGGATAAGGAGGAGAAGCATGAATAGGAGATTTCAGGATCTGAACCTGTCAAACTATTTTCTGTTCGCTGCCGCGGCGGAGGACGAGGAGACCAGCCAGCTGCTAATCGAGACTCTTCTGGGAGTCAGGATTGGCAGAGTGAAGGTGCGAATCGAGCGGTCCATGATGTTCAGCTCGGATTTCCGGAGCCTGCGTCTGGACGTGTACCTCAGCGATGAGGCGCAGGTCCAGTACAATCTGGAGATGGAGAATCGGGGAGAAGAGGAACTGCCGAAGCGGAGCCGGTTCCACCAGGCTCAGATGGATGTGCTGGGTCTGAGACCTGGGGAGGAGTTTGCGGCGCTGAAGCCGGTGTACGTGGTGTTTATCTGTACCTTTGACCCGTTTGGGAAGGGACTGTATCGCTACACGTTCGAGAACCGGTGCCTGGAGAGGGATTTTGCTCTGGGAGATGAGGCGGTGAGGGTGTTTCTGAGCACCAAAGGGACCAATGACGGGGAAGTACCGGAAGAGCTGGTGAACCTGCTGCACTACCTGGAGGATACGACGGACGCGTACGTAGGCCGGGTGGATGACCCGAATGTGAGGAAGCTTCACGGACGGGTTGCGCAGCTGAAGCAGGACAGAGATATGGAGGCGCAGTATATGTTGTTTGAGGAACTGATCCAGCGGGAGCGGAAAGATGCGGCAAAGGAAACAACCGAACGTATCCTGCGGCTGACAGTGCTTATGGTCGGAGCCGGAGAGGGCAGCCAGATTGAGCGGTTGGAACGGGAGCCGGAGTTTCTGGACGCGATGCTGGAGAAGTATCATCTGTGACAGGAAAGATTTTGGACAGGGAAGCAATCAGGTAACAATCAGTTTATTCTATAGAAGATTCCATACCTGCCGTAAGGCGGGTTCCCGGCCGGGCAAGTAAAGCCTTCGGCCTGATTTTCACGGCAACATAATAATTAATTGTAGATACGATACGTCTGATGTCATACGTGCATGCAGACGTCGGTATTTTGTTCTGCCCGGAGGGTATTCTGTGCATTTGCGGGCTTCAAAAAAGGAGCGAACCATCTCTGATTCGCCCCTATGTCTCAAAAATCCTTAAACTAAGCGGTAAGTATTACTTGAAATACCGGTCAAGCAGTCCCTTGAAGGCTTTGCCGTGACGGGCCTCGTCGCGGGCCATCTCGTGAACAGTGTCATGGATAGCGTCCAGGTTCAGCTCTTTGGCTCTCTTGGCCAGGTCAACCTTGCCGGCGGTAGCGCCGTTCTCGGCAGCGACTCTCAGCTCCAGGTTCTTCTTGGTGCTGTCGGTGACAACCTCGCCCAGAAGTTCCGCGAACTTGGCGGCGTGCTCAGCCTCTTCCCAGGCGGCCTTCTCGTAGTACAGGCCTACTTCCGGATAGCCCTCTCTGTGAGCGACTCTTGCCATGGCCAGGTACATGCCGACTTCGGAGCACTCGCCCTCGAAGTTCGCTCTCAGATCAGCGACGATGTCCTCGCGGACGCCCTTGGCAACGCCGATGCCGTGCTCAGCAGCCCAGACCAGCTCTTCTTCCTGTAATTTAAACTTCTCGCCGGGAACCTTACATACCGGACAGGCCTCGGGAGGAGTATCTCCCTCATGTACATAACCGCATACTGGACAAACCCATTTTTTCATAGTGAATATCTCCTTTTCTTTTTATAGGTCCCTGCTATCGCCTGCTCCTGCGGGTGATAATAGGAATTATTACTGATTTGCAATTATAATGTACCATATGTCAGAAAACTTGTCAACTGGTTTCTAAAGATTTTTTCCATAAGGACTTCTTCAGACAATCTTCGCAAATTCCGTAAAAATAAGTGATGTGACTGTCAATCTGTCCCGGACAGTGTTCCTGGGCCGCCTCATTGAGCTGAGCGGAAATGTCCATGGGCAGGTCCTGAACCTGGCCGCACTGCCGGCACACGAAATGATAGTGGGGATGGATATCGGCGTCAAAGCGGTCCGGTCCGCTGCCGCAGCTCAGTTTGCGCACCTGTCCAAGCTCTACCATAAGATTCAGGTTCCGATAGACCGTTCCCAGGCTGATGTTGGGCAGCTGCTCCCGGATATCGGTGTAGATCGCGTCGGCGGTAGGGTGGTCGTGCCGCCCCATGAGACATTCCAGGATGGAATCCCGCTGGCGGCTGTGCTTCAAAGTTTTCATAACAACTCCTTAATAATGATAATTGTTATTAATTAAGTACAGGGTTATCATATCATACCGCCGCCGGCTTGTCAAGGCGCTCAGATTTTCTCTCGGGCGATCCGGATAAATTCTCTGGTCGCCTGGGACATGTAATGTCCCTTGTGGTAGCCGATGCCCAGAACTCCGTGGGCCTTGGGGGAATTCAGGTGGTAAAGGCTTACGCCCGCGGCTTCATCCATCCGGTTTTGGACGTCCTGGCGGCCGGAAATGAACATTCTCGGATAAAATGTGATCCCCATGCCCTTCATGGCAAGAGCCATAACTGTTTCGATGTTTTCTGTCTCCAGAACGATCTCAGGCGTAATCTGCGCCTCCTCAAACATCTCGTCCGCCAGAGTGCGGACCCTGTTTCCCGGTTTGATCAGCAAAAACGGACAATCCTTTACCAGCGTCAGGTCCGCATTGGCCTGAAGCTGCGTCTTCAGCTCTTCCGCCTGGCCCGGATAAGTCTTTTCCAGCAGGCTGTCCGGAACCACCAGAAGGATTTCCTCGTCGCAGACGGGGACTGTCTCGATATTTTCCACCTTGAATGGCAGCATGCCGATGACTAAGTCCACCTCGCCGCGAAGAAGCTGAGTATCCAGCTCGGAGGAGTTCCCTTCCTTTAAGATCAGATCGATATTGGGAAACCGCTCCTTGTAAACAGGGAGGATCTCCGGCAGGATGTTGCGGCCGCGGGTATGGGACATTCCGATGACCAGCTGGCCCTTGGAGAAATCCTTGATGTCCGCAAGCTCCTGGTAGGTTTCCTCTCTCAGCTGAAGCAGCTGCCGGGAACGTTTGGCAAGCACCCGCCCGGCGTAGGTCAGGGTCAGGGGAGAAGTCCGGTGAAACAATTCCACGCCGAATTCTTTTTCCAGATTGGAAATGTGGCTGCTTAAGGACTGCTGGGAAATGCCCAGCCGTTTGGCCGCTTTGGTGAAGCTGGACTCCTCCACTGCCACAAGAAAATATTCCAGATTAAGAAAATTGGTCATAACGGTCTCCTGATAATTAGAATCCTGCTTCGTGATGGGTGCTGCCGGTGATCGCGGGGATATAGGGAATCAGTTTATCAATCGAAGTGTTGACGATCAGTTCTTCCGGGAAATTCACTTCTTCTATCAGCTCCCAGGCGGCGGCGTGGTTTCCCACGTCAGTGAAGAAATGGGCGTCGCTGTTGATGATGATGGAGGTTCCGTAATGGGCGCACCGCTCCAGCATGAACCGGTAGCTCTCTCTGGCTCCCTTCCTTGAAGAGTAAGGATTAAAGGAAGAACTGTTTACCTCCAGAAGCACATGATGCTCTTTGGCTGCAGCCGCCAGGGTGTCCAGATCCATGGGGAACCGGTCGTCGTCCGGATGCCCGATGATTTTTACATAGGGATTTTTCATGGCTCCCAGATAGGCGGCAGTGTTCTGGGCCACGGTGCCGCTGGTGTAGCAGGGCTGATGGATGCTGGCGATGGCGTAGTCCATTCGCCGGAGCATGTTCGGTTTCAGGTCCACATTGCCCTCATAGTCCAGAATATTCAGTTCACAGCCCATGAGAAGACGGACGCCGTACAGCTCGTTGGGGATGATCTTGAAGTTGACGAAGAACAGTTCTGCCGGCGCTCCCGGGATTCTGGGAGCGTGGTCGGTGGAGCCAAACAGCTTTAAATGTTTGTCGGCAGCGGCCTTTGCCATCTCGCAAAGGGAGTTGTAGGCGTGTCCGCTGGCGATCGTATGCGTGTGCAAATCCATAATATCGGTCATTTCATTGGTCCTTTCAGCTTGTATCCATATGATTTTCTCAAATATAGCACATTTTTTTAAAGAAAACTATAAAAAATGAGGTAGAAATTGAAAAAATATAGTATAATGAATTTATAGCGCTAATCAGTGGATAAGCGGCGTATAGAATGCATAATGGAGGAATGTGACATGAATGAAGAACTGACGAAAGTAGCTGAGGTAGAGACCGCTGAGGAGAAAGCGGTCGAGAACGTGGAAGCTGTCCAGGAAAAGACAGAGTCCATGTCGGATTTTAAGGCGGAGCTGGAAAAGTCCTATCAGGAGTACGACCAGAAGGGAACTCAGAGTTTTGTGGAGAACGATTCTCCCGATGCCGAGAAGTGGCAGGAACTGAAGCAGATGCAGGACGACAAGACTGTGGTGAAGGTGAAAATCAAGGAGATCGTCAAGGGCGGAGCTATCGCTTTTGTCGACGAAATCAGAGCCTTTATTCCCGCGTCCCAGATTTCCCTTGGTTATGTGGAGAAGCTGGAGGACTGGGTAGGAAAGCAGCTGGAGACCTACATTATTACTGTGGATGCGGAGAAGAAGCGCCTGGTGCTGTCTGCCAGGGAACTGCTGAGAGAGCGCAGGGACGCGGAGCGCAAAGCCAGGATGAACGCCTTTAAGGTTGGCGATGTGGTTGAGGGCGTGGTTGAGAGCCTGAAGGATTACGGCGCGTTTGTGAAGCTGGATGAGGGAGTGACAGGACTTCTGCACGTTTCTCAGATCAGCAGGCAGAGGATCAAACATCCCAGCGTGGTTCTGCAGGAAGGGCAGACTGTAAAAGTAAAGATCCGCGATGTCGCTGACGGCAAGATCAGTCTGACCATGCGTAATCTGGAAGCGGAGGAAGCTCCCAGAGAGGAGAAGAGCGATTTCCATTACAAGAATTCCGCGGCCGTGACCACCGGCCTGGGCGATCTGCTTAAGGGTCTGAAATTATAAGAAAGAACTATGATAAAGGAGGGATAGTCATGCAGTATATCCCCAAGACCTACGATCAGATCGACCAGTGGAATTCGCTGATGTTCATCTACGGGTCTGCCCTGAAGCAGATGCAGGTGAAGATCAGCGTGCTGAGCGGCGAGTTTGTACACATTTACAACTATAATCCCATTGAGCATGTCAAAGCCCGGCTGAAGAAGGCGGAAAGCATTGTCAAAAAGCTGAAGCGTCTGGGATATGAGGTGTCTACCTCCAACATGACGGAAAA
Organism: uncultured Lachnospiraceae bacterium; assembly: GCA_947626475.1. Lineage (GTDB taxonomy): Bacteria > Bacillota > Clostridia > Lachnospirales > Lachnospiraceae > UBA3402. The sequence goes on along the minus strand of CANQSK010000037.1, from coordinate 18,116 downwards.
GCTGAACGATATTGCAGGCATCCGGATCATCTGTTCCTTTACCTCGGATATCTACCAGATTGCCGACCTTCTTTCACGCCAGGGGGATATCACCGTTCTGTATGTGAAGGATTACATTAAGAATCCCAAACCCAACGGTTACAAAAGCTACCATATGGTGGTGACGATACCGGTTTACCTGGCTGAGGGGCCGGTGGAGACCAAGGTGGAGATTCAGATCAGGACTGTGGCCATGGATTTCTGGGCAAGTCTGGAACATAAAATGTACTACAAGGTGGGAAAAGAAGTGCCCGACAATCTGCAGGCGGAGCTGAAAGCCTGCGCCGATGTGGTAGATATGCTGGACGCTAAGATGTACTCCCTGAATGAGGCAATCCTGAAATGGAATGCACAGGAGGAAGGTAAGGAGCAGTCTGCGAATGAGGAACCTGATAAGGGAAATTTGTCAGATCCTGCGTTTGAATCGGAAAAATCTGCTGATATTTGAGGTGTTTTATCGACTGGTGTCCGGCGTCATATATCTGCGCCTGGCCAACGGGGGACTCAGGTTCTGTCTGGACCAGGCCGGTTACAGCTATCTGACGCCGGGCAATATGATGGATTTTCTCCTGCGGCCATGGACGGCGGCGGTGCTTCTGGGAATAGGAGCTCTTACGCTTTTGCTTGTGACTGTAGAGATAGGCGGCCTGGTAACCATATATTCCGGGACCGCCTATTCTTTGCGGCCGGGGCTTCCGGGAGTGATCGCGGCTGCGGTGAAGAGGACTCTGGAGCAGCTCCGCCGCCGGAATTTCCGGCTGTTTGGGGCGGCGGCTGTGTGGGCGCTTCTCATTCATCTGTTTTATCTGGTCCGCGCGGTGACCCATGCCAGGCCTTTCCTGTTCATTATGAGGGAGCTGGAGGGCAGCCGTCTAGCCCGGTACGGTGCGGCGCTGGGACTGGCGGCCTGCCTGATATGGGCCCTTCCCCTGGTCTTTGTGTTTCATGAATGTATGCTGGAGAAGAGGGGCTGGAAGAACGGAACCGACTGCAGCCGGCGGCTGTGGGCGGCAGGCTGGCGGCAGACTGCCGGATGTCTGCTGCTGATTCACGCTGCCGTCGTGGGAGGGGCGGTTCTGCTCTATCTGGCGGCGGTTACGCTGGCCGTGTTTCTGGCGGACCCGTTTATCGCCGGCGATCTGGAGTTGGCGTTTCTTATGGAAGCGTCCCGGCGGATTGAGGCGGCAGTCGCGTTCCTGGCGATCATTGCCAGCATGGCCGCTCATTTTGCGGCGGTGTCGGTTCTGCGCGCGGATCTGAAGGGTGAGACTCTGCCCTGCCGAAAACCTCAGAGGGAGACAGGGACGGAGAATCCGGCGCTTTTTTTGATACTTCTGGTTCTGCTGGCAGCAGGCTGTCTTTTTGACGCGGCCTACAACGGCAATTATTTTGGCAGGGCGGTATCGGTGGAAACAACGATCACGGCCCATCGCGGAAGCTCTCTCCAGGAGCCGGAGAATACGCTGGCGGCTGTGAGGGCCGCCATGGAACAGATGGCCGACCGGGTGGAGATTGACGTGCAGGAGACGGCGGACGGCGTTTTGGTGGTGTACCATGACCGGAACTTGAACCGGCTGACCGGGCGGAACCGGCGGATACAGGATATGACCTACGAGGAGCTGGAGGAGATACGGATCGGGAATGAGAGAATTCCCAGTCTGGAGCAGGTCATGAATCTGGCCAAGGGGCAGATCGATCTGAATATTGAACTGAAAAATACGGGTAATGACAGCAGGATGCCGGAGAAGGTTCTGGAACTGATCCGGCGGTATGATATGATGAGCCAGTGCGTGGTGTCTTCCGTTAACCGCTCCTACCTGGAAAGGCTGAAGGAGCTGGATGAGGAGATACAGACCGGTTATGTGGTGTCTGCCGCTTACGGAAGGCCCTATGATGACGAGGCAATAGACTTTCTCAGTATCCGCTCGGATTTTGTGACGGCCGGACTGGTGCAGGCGGCCCATGAGGCAGGACGGATGGTCTGCGCCTGGACGGTCAACGACCGGATGGAGCTGGAGCGGCTCAGGGCGCTGAATGTAGATGACGTCATAACCGACGACCCGGTCCTGGCCAGAGAGGTCCTGTTCCGGGAGGAGGTAGGGACTACGGTTGTTCAGTATCTGAGAATGCTGTTAAAATAGAAGATTGTGAGGACGGATATGAGAGTAGTGCTGCAGAGAGTGACAGAGGCCAGTGTCTCTGTGGATGGACAGATCGTGGGCCGGATAGGCCGGGGATTTTTGTTGTTGCTGGGAGCGTCAGATAGTGATACAATGGCTATTGCTGACAAAATGACGGACAAGATCTGCAAGCTGCGGATTTTTGCGGATGAGAACGGAAAGACCAATCTGTCTCTGGCGGACGTGGGAGGCGAGCTTCTGGTGATCAGCCAGTTTACCCTCTTCGCGGACTGCCGCAGGGGCAACCGGCCCGGCTTTACCCAGGCGGGAGCGCCTGACTGGGCCAATCAGGTTTATGAACATGTAATAGAGCGGTGCCGCGGCTATGTACCGAAGGTGGAGCACGGCGTATTCGGAGCGGACATGAAGGTCAGCCTGGTCAATGACGGGCCGTTTACGCTGGTGCTGGACAGCCAGGAGCTGGGCATCGGCTGAAGAAGAAAATCAAATGAAGGAGTGTTTGACGAATGACAGGAAAAAAACTGCAGGAAGAGCTGACATGGAAATTTCCCAACGCGGCGAAGGAAAAGCCGGAGGAATTTCCTCTTGCGGAGAAATTCTGTGAGGGATACAAACGCTTTCTGGACCGGGGCAAGACGGAGAGGGAATGTGTGGATACGGCGGTGGAGCTGCTTACGGCTGCCGGGTATCGGGAGATTGACTTTGCCGGGACGTACCGGCCGGGCGATAAAGTATATCGGGTGATTCGCGGAAAGTCCATTCTGATCACCACCTTTGGACGCAGGCCGGTGAAGGAGGGCGTCCGGATCAACGGCGCTCATATCGATTCGCCCCGGCTGGATCTGAAGCCCAATCCCCTGTATGAGAAGGAGGAGATGGCATTTTTCAAAACCCATTATTACGGAGGTCTCCGCAAATATCAGTGGGCGACCGTTCCTCTGGCCATGCACGGCGTGATCGTTCGCAGGGACGGGCAGAAGGTGAAGCTGAGTCTGGGTGAGAATCCCGGGGACCCGGTGTTCTGCGTGACTGATCTGCTTCCTCACTTATCTGCCGAACAGAACGAGAGGAAGCTGAAGGACGGTATCCGGGGAGAGGAGCTGAACATTGTGGTGGGTTCCATTCCCTACGCGGATGACGAGATCCGGGAACCGGTGAAGCTGAAGGCGCTGGAGCTGCTTCACGAGCGCTACGGGATCACAGAGCGGGATTTTATGAGGGCGGAGATCGAATTTGTGCCGGCTCACAAAGCCAGCGACGTGGGTTTTGACAGAAGCATGATCGGCGCTTACGGTCAGGACGACCGGGTGTGCGCCTACGCGGCGCTGATGGCGGAGATCGAATGCGCGGAACCCGCCTATACTACGATCACTCTTCTGACGGACAAGGAAGAGATCGGCTCCCAGGGAAACACGGGCATGGACTCCAACTATCTGTACGATTATATCGGATATCTGGCGGCCATGGAGGGAGCCTGCGCCAGGGACGTGGCGGCCAATTCCTGCTGCCTGTCGGCGGATGTGAATGTGGCCTTCGACCCGACCTTTTCCCAGGTGTCGGATCCCCTGAATTCCTGTTATGTCAACCATGGATGCGTGCTGACCAAATATACCGGCTCCCGCGGCAAGAGCGGGGCCAATGACGCCAGCGCCGAGTACATGGCTCAGGTGATCGATATTATGGAGAAGGCCGGCGTCTGCTGGCAGATCGGGGAGATAGGAGCCGTGGATGTGGGCGGCGGAGGGACCATCGCCAAGTTCATTTCCAATCTGAACATCAACGTGGTGGATCTGGGAGTTCCGATTTTGTCCATGCACGCGCCTTTTGAGCTGTCGGCCAAGATGGATGTTTACAATACATACAAGGCGTTTTCGGCTTTTTACCGGTAAGAGGCCGGTGAAAATTTTGTGAAATCAGAGGAAGCTCTTTCTTTTGGGAATCGGATATGTTATACTTAACGGACATGGCTCGTCCGTGTCTGCGGAAAGCTGATTATATAATTAGGAAGAAATAGGAAGAAAAGGGAAATGAAAATGAAAAAATTTATCGGAATCTGTTTGTGCGGTTTCCTGGCGGCGGCTGTTGTGACAGGCTGCTCCAGCAAGACGAAGGAAGAGGATACGACGGCTGCGGCTGTGTCCGGAGAAAAGGTGAAGCTGGGAGAATACAAGGGCGTCGCCTATACGCCGGTCAAGGCGGAAGTGACGGATGAGGAGGTCGAGGCGGAGATACAGTCCCTGCTGGACGCTTATCCGACGGAAAATGAGGTTGACCGTGCGGCTGCGGACGGCGATGTGGTGAATATTGACTACGTGGGCATGAAGGACGGAGTGGCCTTTGACGGAGGTACGGCGGAGGGCTACGACCTGAAGCTGGGTTCCGGAAACTTTATCGACGGCTTTGAGGACGGGCTGATCGGCGCGGTCAAGGGGCAGGAGCTGAGTCTGAATCTGACCTTCCCGGAGAACTATCGCAATGAGGATCTGGCCGGGCAGGACGTAGTCTTTGATGTGACGGTCAATTCGGTGAAGGAGTCCATTCCGGCAGAATTGACGGAAGAGTTTGTCAAAGAACATACGGATTACGATTCTGTTGAGGATTACCGGAAGGGAACCAGAGAGGAGCTGGAGGAAGCTGCCGCCACCGCTGCCGCAAACCAGGAGGAAGCGGAGGTATTTCTCAAGGTAGTGGAGGATTCGGAGGTGAACCTGACAGAGGAAGAGATTCAGGCCACTTACGACGAGCAGTATGCCATGTACGAGGAACAGGCGACCATGTACGGTATGGACATGGAGGAGCTGGTATCCCTTTACGGCATCGATCTGGAGACGTTCCAGTCTCAGCTGATGCTTCAGGCGGAGGAGGCAGCCAAGCAGACTGCCGTGGTGCAGGCGATCGCGGCTGCTGAGAACATTTCCGTGAACGATGAGGACCGTCAGGCCCTGGTGGATGAGTTCGGCTTCGAGAGCATAGAGGATATGAACGAAAAGACAGACGAAAAACTGGCGGATGAGTATCTTCTCTCACAGAAGGTGATTGATTTTCTGGTAGAGAATGCAGTTGCCCAGGAGTAGAGGTTATGGGTTCATATGGGAAGAAAAGCGCTGTTTTTTGACTTGGATGGAACTTTACTGAGCAGTATCACACACACCGTGCCTGACAGCGCGGTGCGTGTTTTGTCTGAGACCAGAAAAAAGGGCAATCTGGCGTTCCTTAATTCCGGTCGGACGTGGTATGATTTATCAAAGGCCTCTGCGGGGCTGGAGATGGACGGGTATCTGTGCGGCTGCGGAACCCAGGTGCTGGTGGAGGGAAAAGAACTCCTTTGCTACCGGATACCGCGCCAAAAGGGAATCGAGATTAAGCGGAGAGCCTGGGCCGACGGTCTGGACGGAGTCCTGGAAGCCCCGGACGGAATCTGCTTTCGCAGTGACCCTTCGCCGGTTGCGGGGGCCGAATGGATGCGGCAGCTGTTTCTGAAGGAAGGGATTTTTCCTACCAGCTTCTGGGACGATGATGATTTTGAGTATTCCAAATTTTGCCTGTTTGCGGATGAGAAAAGCGACAGGGAAGGATTTTTCGGATGGCTGACCCCGGATTTTCAGATCATTGACCGGGGCGGCAACTTCTATGAGATTGTTCCCGCAGGCTATACCAAGGCCACGGCAATGAATCTGGTGCTGGCCCACTACGACATTCCTCCGGAGGACGCTTATGTGTTCGGCGACAGCGGGAATGACCTGGATATGTTTGCCGCCGCCTGGAATGCGGTTCTTATGGGCAGTCATGATTCGGTTCTGGAGCCCTACGCCACGTTCCTGACCAGAACGGTGGAGGATGACGGCATCGCTTTCGCGATGGAGAAGCTGGGGCTTGTGTAAGGAGAAGCAGTATGCATCGTGATACATATTTTAGAGGAATGCGGGAAGGCATTCCGGTTATGCTGGGATATTTTGTGGTGTCCATCACCATCGGAATCGCCGCCAGAAAGGCCAGCCTCACGGCGGCGCAGGCTGGAATCATGTCCCTGACCAATCTGACGAGCGCCGGCCAGTTTGCCTCCTTCGCGATCATTGCATCAGGAGCGCCTTATCTGGAGATGCTGATATCACAGGCGGTGATCAACCTCCGCTACTGTCTCATGTCCTGCGCCCTGTCCCAGAAGGTGGAGACGGATATGCCGTTTTTCCACAGGCTGTTTATGGCTTTCGGCATCACCGATGAGATCTTCGGACTGGCGATCGGGCAGAAAGGCAAACTGGATCCCTGGTATATGTACGGCGTTATGACGGTGGCCATCCCCGGATGGACCCTGGGAACTCTGGTGGGAATCCTGTCCACCGGCGTGCTGCCGGGCAGCGTTTTAAACGCCATGAACATGGCCCTTTACGGAATGTTTATCGCGGTCTTTATGCCGGCGGCCCGGGATAACCGGATACTTCTGCCGATCATCTTTGTGTCCATGGGAGCCAGCGCCCTGTTTCAGGCGCTGCCTGTATTTGATTTTATCTCGTCGGGGATGAAGATCATTATCCTGACACTGATCATCTCCATGGGGGCGGCGGTTCTGTTCCCTGTGCCGGAGGAGGAAGCATGAGAAATTACATTTATATTCTGGTGATGGCGCTTACAACTTATTTTATCCGGGTGATTCCGCTGACGGTTTTCCGAAAGGAGATTACCAACCGGACGTTCCGCTCGTTTCTCACTTATGTGCCCTATGTGACTCTGGCGGTGATGACGTTTCCGGCGATCCTGGAGATCACGGATGAGCCCTGGATTGCCTGGGTGGGGTTTCTTTCGGCCATGGTGCTGGCCTACAACCGGGTAAGCCTTTTTGTGGTTTCACTGGGGTGCTGCGGACTGGTGCTTGTGCTGCAGCTGATCTGAACTGAAAGGATTATATATGAAAAATGAGATTCTGGATCTGCTGTGCGATCTGGCAGGCAGTGTTTTTTACTCGCTGAGCATCTACACCTTCGCGAAAATGGCCGATTTTGCTCCGGGAGGCCTGTCCGGTCTGGCGCTGATCATGAATCACCTGTGGAGAGTGCCGATCGGTCTCACCACCCTGATCCTGAACATTCCGGTTGTTGTTCTCAGCTGCCGGATCATCGGGCGGAAGTTTCTGCTGAAGACGGCAAGATCCATGATCTTCTGCACGTTTTTTCTTGATGTAGTATTTCCCCACACTCCCATGTATGAGGGAGTCCCCTTTCTGGCGGCGCTGTATTCCGGCGCCTGTCTGGGCATGGGGCTTTCTCTGTTCTATATCCGCGGTTCCTCTTCGGGAGGGACTGATTTTCTTACCATGTCGATCAAGGCCCTCCGCCCCCATCTGTCCATCGGTTTTGTGACAATGAGCATAGACCTGCTGATCATCAGTCTGGGCGGTGTTGTCTTCGGCAATATTGACGCTGTGCTGTATGGCCTGGTCTCGACCTTCACGGCCTCGACGGTGATCGATAAAGTCATGTACGGCCTTGGTTCCGGGATTTTGAGTATCATCATCACGGATTACGGGCAGCAGGTGTCGGAGAAGATCAGTCAGGTATCGGATCGGGGCTCCACCCTGATCGACGCCAGAGGGGCCTACACGGGACACTGCCGGGACGTGCTCCTCTGCGCCTGTTCCAAGGCAGAGGCCCACGTCATACGGAAGGCTGTCCGGGAAATGGATGAAAATGCGTTTGTTATGCTGGTAGAAACCAGCCAGGTATACGGGCTGGGCTTTATAGAGAAAGGGGACGAAGCATAACTGGCTGGATGGATGAACTGCGAGGGCAGTGGGGGCATAAAAATATCCGGGCGGATAAGCCCGGATTTTTTTATGCCTTGTTCAGATTCATTTTCATGATATTGCGGTATCTGGAGCCTGGCGTCCTCTCCAGCGTGAAGGGTTCGCCCTCCGGGATGGGATACCGGCTGACGAAGGAACGGATGCGCTCCATATCTTCTTCGGTCAGCTCCAGCTTTGTAATGCCGGCGTTGTCATCCACATGCCGGCTGTTCCGGCAGCCGACCATGACGGCGCCCACGCCGGGCTGATTCAGAATATATTTTACCGCCACGCTGGCGATGCTGGTCCGGTGCTCTTCCGCAATGTCCTTTAACAGGAGAAGGATCTTCTGAAAACCGTCCCAGCCCAGGGAATCCTCGATGATCTGAAGGTATTTCACGTGGGAGCGGGTCTCCGGCTCATAATCTTCCCGCTTCACTCCGATCCAACGCTCTGACAGAAAGCCGCCGGATAAGGCGCCGTAGCAGAAACTGTAGACATCATGCTCTCTGGAATAGGGAAGAAGCGCCCGTTCCGGCCGCCGGTCGAACACAGAGTACTGAGTCTGGTTGGACACGACCGGGATTCCCGCGTCCACCATCATTTTCAGGTGTTCCGTGTCGAAATTGCACATGGAAATGTTGCGGATTTTCCCTTTTTCCTGAAGCTTTACCAGGTCGAAGGCGGTTTCCATCATTCCGGGGACCTCGTAATCCCACCAGTGGAACTGAACCAGGTCCAGGCAGTCTCTGTGCATGCGCATGAGGCTGCGGTCCACCACTTTTTCCGTGTAGGCAAAATCCACCTGGTCCAGGATATTCAGGTCTGGGACGAATTTGGTGTGGATCTGGATCACGTCGTGAGAGTATCCGCCCATGGATTTCAGTTCGTTTACGAAGCGTCCCAGAATCTCTTCCACGCCGGTATAAATATCGGCGCAGTCAAAGGTGGTCAGGCCCCGCTCCTTCAGCATGTGGAATGCCCGGATAGCGTCGTCGATATCCAGTTGTCCTTTCAGGCAGTGTTCCGCGGACAGCTGCCAGCAGCCGTTGATGACCCGGCTGAATGAATAGCCGTTGTCCAGGGTGATTCTTGATGAAGTGATCTTGTCAATCATTCTGCGCTTCCTCCTTATAAACCGGGACTACGGTGCAGTCTCCGTGTTTTACTGTCCGTTTCCGGATCCTTGTGATTCGGAATCTGGCCCCGCAGTTGGGATCCGGGCAGGCGATCAGGCTGTCGGAAAGCATCCAGTCATTCTCCTGCAGCGGCCTTTGCTTGGCCGGCAGAAGGGGCAGCAGAGCGCTCAGGGCGTACATGGAAAAGGAACTGGTCTGGGGAAACACCAGATTCTCGCCCTCTACAAGAAAATAGTCGCCTTCCCGGTGGCTGCATACCATGGGTTTTTCCGAAGCCATCACTTCTACTTTAAGGTCATATAATGTAAATGTGTCGTCCATAACCGGTTCCCCCTTTAAATACAAAAATTTTACCACGATTAAGAGAAATGTCAATCATTATATGAATTGATTTTCTGTCTCTTCCATGTTAGAATAAACTGGAAAGACCATTTGAAAAAGATATTTTGAATTTAAGGAGCTTGGGCACTCTGATGAAGAAATGGTTTGGTAGGCTGCTGCCGGCAGTTTTGACGGCCGTGGTTGGCGCAGCCGTCATCTTGATAGGAGTTGTCTACTTCAGTTTCATCTCCCGGCGGATTTATGAGGACAGTACGGATCATCTGGAAGAGATTTACGATCAGGTAAACCGTTCTTTCGGAGCGTTTGTGGAGAGAAACTGGGGACTTTTGGACAGCTGGGGGGATTATTTATCGCTTGTGAACGGCCGGGAAGATGATACGGTCGCTGATTTTATCGCGGAGGAAAAGGAAGACTGGGGTTTTTCAGAGTTCTATTTTCTCTCAAAGGATAAGACGTTTATGACTTTTGAGGGAAGAAAGGGCAGCACGGAACTGGGAGGTTCCTGGGACACGCTGATCGGGCAGCAGGAGCCTGTTATGGCAGGGGAGACTTTGTCGGCCGGCCGGGGAATTACTGTTTTTGCCGTTCCGGTACCCCATGGGACGTACAGGGATTTTGACTATGACGCTATCGCTGTCAGCTACACCAATGAGGATATGGCCAGTTCCCTGAGAGTAGACGCGTTTTCCGGAAAAGCGAAATGCTTTGTGATCCACGATGACGGCGCGGTGCTTTTGTCCACCCAGAGCGGCGGCAATGTGTTCGAGAACTATCTGGTGTATCTGGAGGCTGTCTCAGATCTGGACAGCGGAGATCTGGAGCGGATCCAGAATGACTGGAAGAGCGGCGCCTCCGGCATCCTGCAGTGCAGGATAGGGGACGTCAGCCATTGTATTTTATATCAGCCTGTAGGCTACCAGGATTATATTTTGCTGAGCGTGGTGCCCCAGAGTGTGGTCAGCGCCGGTTTCCTGGCGGTACAGAAGACAACGATGAACGTCCTGATCGTCATTTTCCTGCTGGTGGGCGTGACGGTGATGACGCTGCTTGTTCTGCGCAGCCGCAGTCTGTCGATGAAAAGCCGGATGGAGCTTCAGTATCGGGAGAAGATGTTTGACGTGCTGTCCAACAGCGTGGATGATATTTTCATCATGCTGGATTCTGAAGATCAGAGAGTGGATTACATCAGTCCGAATATTGAGCGGCTGCTGGGCATTCCGCCGGAAGAGGCCAAAAAGAATATCCGGGTGATGGAGAAGTGCGCGGTCAATTTTGACGTGGTGATTCCCAAAAAGGAGCTTGAGGCCATTCCTCTTTACGGCAACAGATACTGGGAGTGCGAGTACATGCACCAGAATACAGGCGAACGCCGCTGGTACCGGATGACGGTGTACCGCATGAGCATCCAGAATGTTAAGAAATATATTGTGGTGCTGTCTGACCGCACGCTGGAGCAGCAGATGAACCAGAAGCTTCAGCAGGCGCTGACGGCTGCCAGAAGCGCCAACGAAGCGAAGAGCAATTTCCTCTCCAACATGTCTCACGACATCCGGACTCCGATGAACGCTATCGTGGGCTTTTCTGTGCTGCTTGAGAAGGACGCGGATCAGCCGGTCAAGGTGAGAGAATATACCCGCAAGATCATGGCCTCCAGCCATCACCTGCTCAGCCTGATCAATGATGTGCTGGATATGAGCAAGATTGAGAGCGGCAAGACGTCTCTGAACGTGGACCGCTTCAGCCTGCCGGAGCTTTTGGAGGAGCTGAATATTATACTGATGCCCCAGGCCAAGGCGAAGAGCCAGAACTTTGAGATTCATGTCCAGGGAACGCCGCCGGAGCAGTTGATCGGCGATAAGCTGCGTCTGAACCAGATTTTGATTAATCTGCTGTCCAATGCGGTTAAGTATACGCAGGAGGGCGGGGAGATCGAGTTTACGGTCTGCGAGCTTCCCCAGGCGGCCCAGCAGTACACAAAGCTGCGATTCTCGGTAAAGGACAACGGCATCGGGATGAGCGAGGAGTTTCAGAAACAGATTTTCGCCCCGTTCAGCCGGGAGGTCAGCTCCGTCACCAATAAGGTACAGGGAACCGGACTGGGCATGGCGATCACAAAGAATCTGGTGGACCTGATGGGAGGCATCATTCAGGTGGAGAGCCGGCCGGGAAAGGGCAGTACATTTACGGTAGAGCTGTCGTTTGTTCTTCCTGAGCAGGAAGAGCAGGATACCTGGTTCCGCCAGAAGGTTACCCGTATGCTGGTTGCGGATGATGAGGAAGAGATATGCCGGGATATTCAGGAACTGATGCGCGGCAGCGGTGTGGAGATAACCTGTGTGACGGATGGAGCTTCCGCGGTGGAGGCTGCGGTCCGGGCTCATGAAAAGGGAGAAGATTTTCATGTGATTCTGCTGGACTGGAAGATGCCGGAGATGGACGGCGTGGAGACGGCCCGCAGGATTCGTGACCGGATAGGCTCTGATGTGCCGATTCTGGTTCTCAGCTCTTATGACTGGAGCGATATTGAGACGGAGGCCCGTCAGGCCGGCATCAGCGCCTTTATGCCGAAACCTTTCTTTGCTTCTACATTCTGGCAGACCATAGAGCCGCTGTTTATGGATCATCCGGTGCAGAAGGAGGAACAGCCGGAGGCAGCGGAAGAAGAGACGATGAAGGGCTGTCTGTTCCTGGTCGCGGAGGACAATGAACTGAATGCGGAGATCCTGACTGAGATGCTGAAAATGGAAGGCGCCGGGTACGAGCTGGCGGTGAACGGCCAGGAAGCGTTGGAGATGTTTGAAAAGTCGGAACCGGGACATTATGATATGATATTGATGGACGTGCAGATGCCGGTGATGAACGGGTATGAGGCAACGAGACGGATCCGCGCCTGCAGCCATCCGGAAGCGAAGACGATTCCGATCGCGGCGATGACGGCAAATACATTCGCGGAGGATGTGCGGGACGCGCTGGCTGCCGGAATGGATGGACATCTTGCGAAACCCATTGATATGAATGCAGTCAGAGAACTGGTGGGAAAACTTTTGGGGAGAAGCCGGAATTCATCATAACGTGCGCAGGAAGAGGAGGAATAGGACAGATGAAGATGAGGCATATTTGGGGTATTCCAATGCTTTTGGCGGCAGCGTTTTTGGTGTCGTGCGGTCCCAGCGGGCAGTCCGTCCAGTCCGGAGGCGTTACGCTGACGATCATGGGAAAGAAAAGCGACCTGGAAAAGAGCTATATGACCAGCGCGTTTGAGAGATATGAGAAGGCCACCGGCAATCATCTGGATATTGTCGCTTATGAGGATGCGGAGTTTGAGACCTCTGCGGCGGATAAATTCGCGGCCGGTGAGGCTCCTGACATTTTCCTGCATTTCCATAACGCGGATCTGCACCGCTTTGACATTGACGGGAATTTTTATGATCTGAATGAGGAGAGCTGGGTTGAGGATCTGACGGACGGCGCCCGCGCTTACTGTCAGGACAGTGAGGGACGGCTGCTGGGGCTGCCCTTCTGGGAAAACTCCGTTTCCGGCTGTTACTATAATAAGACATTGCTGGACAGCCTGGGACTTAAGGCCGCGACGACCCAGGCGGAATTTGATGTTCTGTGCCAGGTGCTTGCCGATATCGGTTATACGCCCATCTGCTGGCCCGCGGACGGCTGCAGCTGGATGGTCCAGTTCGGACTGGATCCGATTTTCGCGGACGACCAGGAGCTTTTGAGAAAGCTGAACAGCGGAGAGATCGGTTACTCTGATATTCCTCAGGTGTCGGATATGGTTCAGTGGCTGGACAGCGCCGCCGGCAGCGGATGGTTCGGCGAGGACTATCTGTCTACAGGATGGTCTGACATCAGCCCTGCCCTGGGCTCCGGCGAAGCGGTCATGACCTTTATCTGGGACACCTGGTTTTATACGGATTTTGAGGAGGGAAACACTTACTCCGTAGACGACTTCGCGCTGATGCCCGTATTTATGAATACAGCCGATGAGGGCACTTATGAGGGCGGCAATCTGAATATGATGATGGTCAACAAAAACAGCGGCCATCTGGAGGAAGCCCTGGGATTTTTATCCTTCTGCGCTGACGCGGAAAACTATAACGCGGCCTTTGAAGGGATTTCTACAGTAAATTGCTTTAAAGGGCAGAACACCAATATTCAGTCCAGGATGGTAACAGAAGCCGCCGCCTCTGTCGCGGAGAAGGAGCGGGCGTCCACCGCCGCGTCGAAAATCCTCGGCTACAGCGCGGACGACATGGTTGCCGCTCTGAACGACATGTTCCGGAAAAAGACGGACGTGGCGGGCTGCGTGCGGAAGATGGATGAGTTCCGCAGGGAGGAGCTTCAGAAACAGGGCGATAAGGCGTCCCAGTAAGCAGTAAAAAGGGTTTGGGATGCAGCAAGAACAGAATACGCACTGTAGCAACAAAATGGAGATGCAGAGGCAGGAGCACCCCTTGAATATGCTGATTAGAATATATATAATAAAATCAGCAAGTGAAAATCCGATGCTATGTGAAAATGGAATTGGAAGGAGTAGGAGATGAATCAGAGACGGATAGAAATTACAGTTCCGGAAGAGATGGTTCCCTTTGTGCTTTTGTCGGATGGAGAGGCGCAGCTTAAGCGGAATGCAATGCTTTTATATCCGTATATTCAGGATGGTACGATTTCTCATGGAAAAGCAGCGGAAATTCTCGGTATCCATAAGATAGACTTGATCGTGCTTTACAGCAGGATGGGTCTTGATTATCTGACAGAAGAAAAAATTGATTTGAAAAAGGATATCGAGACGGTAAGAGCGGCAAGGGGAAAAGATTCAGTATGATTGTTGTTTCCGATACGACGCCAATTATATCTTTGATTAAAGCAGGGCAGTTGGAGCTTCTGAAGAGACTGTTTGGTGAGATTGTCATTCCGGAAGCGGTATTTACGGAACTGGTTTCCAATAGTGTATTTGCTGATGAAGCGGAGACTGTCAGGACATGTCCTTATATTCAGGTAAAGGATGTTGCCGAAAGAAAGTCGGTGAGCATTCTTCAAAGGGTTACAGGGCTGGATGCAGGAGAAAGCGAGGCCATTGTAATAGCGGAAGAGCTTGAAGCCGACTTGCTTCTTGTAGATGAGCATAAGGGACGGCGTGTTGCGCAGCAGATGGGCATTCCTATTACCGGAACTCTGGGCGTACTTCTTCTGGCATTTGATGAAGCACTGATAACAGCCGGGGAAATAGATTCCTGTATAGAAGCCATGGTGAACTGTGGAATTCGGATAAGCAATGGACTGAAAAAGGAAGTAAAAGCTTATTTAAATTAGAGTATATAATAAAACTGAAATTCACGTCCTGTCATAACCCGCCCCGCCCCCTCATAGAATGTAAAAAACATTCTCAGGGGTACGCCCATGAAGGAATATATCGAGGAACGGGCGGTAGACATTGCCAATTACATCATAGACCACAATGCCACGGTGAGGCAGACGGCGAAGCGGTTTGGGATAAGCAAGAGCACGGTGCATACAGACGTAACAAAATAGAACTGTTTTGGATGATACGATAAAGGATCTATTGCAAAATAGCGCACTTATACACCACTGGCCTTTGGCCGGTGGTGTTGTGCTAGAAGCGTCATGTCTGTTAGGCAACAATATACTGTTATTATTAAGGAAAATCAGTCAAAATCGTTTTTCAGCTGTATAATCGTTGTACTATGCAATAAAGTGAGAAAATCGATTTTCAAGGTGTTTTTCATTGTCAAACAATAAGAAAGTTCAATCCAGAAATTCCCATCACAAAAATTTTACATTTTTGCCAAATCAAATCATAATAGTATCGTAAAGCAAATAAGATAGAGCAAGGTTAAATGTGATGGTGAATAGATTTGGAGAAAAAAAGAAAATTAACATATAGTTTCCACAATCCCAATGGAGAAAAGGAAACAGCAGATTACATATTGAAAATTTTGATAGAATCAAATAAAGCAAAAGTAGATAGAGAAATCGAAAAGGCCAGCCTCAAAAGAGACTGACCTTTTCTTTTAATCTGATAAAGGTATATATATGATAAATTTTGCTAATAAAGAGTATTAGCATATATATTATGTGAGGTTTACGAAAAAAAGAAGGACAAAAATACAAAAAAATAATATTTTATTTAGGGTGGATTATTCCGATATAAATGACATGAAAAATACTGGATATTATTTATGGCTGACATTTTTTAATTGAAAAATCCTGTTTATGCCTGATGTGATTATTTTATGCATATTTAATTTATGTCAGGCGGAAAAATCATGGACAAGCAATTTTACAGGTGAAATATAAGCCCTAGAATGAATAAGCATATAGAAATGTTTAACTGACCAATGGGAGGCTAACTCATAGGATAGTGTAAACCGTGAAAAGATACATAATGATGGTTCCACAGACGTAAATATAAAACGGTTTATAGCAACAGACATGTTGGTATAAACCGTTAAAACGATGAAATTCAGACATACCATGGCCAAATTTCAAGTTATCCGTTAAAAAGCAGACGCATACTATTATCGTAATTAAAGGAGCAATGAGAAAATAGTTAGTGCTGATCAAAAGTCTAATACACCTGACTTTTTTATGAGAAGCACAACGGCTGCATGGATTATATGGATCGCAGGCGCACAACAGATAATAATAACTGATAGCAAGTCAATATCTACAAGATGTACCAGATGCAGAAGTATATGAAGTGCAGAATCGTAGAAGATACGATATACGAGGATCACATAAAGATGTGGTTTGAGTAACATGGATATGATATCCAAACGTGTGGCAGAGCATGACCGTGGCAGATGCTGCGAAATCCTGCAACTGAGTCGGCGGAGTAATAATACCGGCAACAAGCATATGACCTTACGGTTAGGTTATAGGCTTTGCTGATGCGCAGACGCATTGGCGACCTGAAAAGGCTTTAACACGAGTAAAACGATGAAATAATAAAGAAAGCAACAATACCACGGCCGCAGGACGGTTTTCCTGCGGCCGTCCGAAATTTTTGAAAAAAGAGGGTGAAATTATGGGCAGGTACAGCAAGAAGAAAAAGCTGAACCAACAGGTTTATGACATTTTGACTGAAAAGTTCAGAAAAGGTTTTGGAAGATCAAGGCATGAGGATAAAAAGCTGGGCCTGGATCATTTATATATTTATGCTGAAAACACATATAAAACTTATAGGCGGGAATGTAAGCATTTTATCAATTTCTGCAAAAGTAACTATTCCTGTAAAACATTGGAAGAATGCCAGGAACATATAGAAGATTACCTGAAAAGCCTGGTAGGCAGTAAATCTGCTTGGACTGTAACGACAAAAGCTGCTGCGATATGCAAACTCTATGGAATACATATTGATGATCTTAATATGGATATGCCTCCTCGCAGAAGAAAGGATATCGTGAGATCAAGAGGCCCTGTTGCATATGATAAGCATATTGGAAAAGCGACAGAAGAAACTTTCGGCGCATTCACAAGGTGTACAGGTGTTAGGATTCGGGAATTAAAGTATCTGAGAGGCACAGACCTGATCGAACGGGATGGAAAATATTATGTTCATATAAGGAATGGCAAAGGAGGAAAACAGAGGGAGGCAGAGATTATCGGTAGTGAAGAAGAAATTCAAAGCGTAGTAAGAAAATTTAAGGATGCTGGTCCAAATAAGATATTTTCCAGGATTCCTGCGGCTCTTGATAATCACTCCTACCGTGCAGAGTACTGTACCAGGTTTTATCATATGTTGGCAAGGGATATCAAAGATGTTCCTCAGAAAGAGCGGTATTACTGCCGAAAGGACCTGAAAGGCGTTGTATATGATAAAAAAGCAATGGATGTTGTATCTTTGAATATGGGTCATACCAGGAGAGATATCATTTCATTCAATTACATAAGATATTAAAAATAAAAGAAATCGAAGATCCGTAATGGATCTTTTTTCTTTCATTTACCGCATATTGACATTATTTAATTTTTGTCGCAAAAAATATGACGTGTTGTCTTTTTTTAATTAATGACAGACATATATTAATTAGATTCTATTAATCTTGTCATCAATATAGATTGTCTTTTTTAATAATCCGTATTTAATAGATTACTGACATATTATAAAGGCCATAATTAAATAATGTCAGGACGAAATTCTATTCATTGCATTCATGCAATGAAAATAATTAATTTTCATCATTTAATTTTTTGCCGATTTTATTAATTTAAGTCATTTAATTACCGTCACAATATTTTTAATAATGAATAATTAAAATAGACGGTAATAAATAAAAAAAAATAAAATTAATTAAAAAATTATGTTTTCTTTGATTTTTTCTCACATACTATATTTAGATACATAATAAAAACAAATGAGAGCGAAATGCAATTTCACTCCAAAACAAACACAAAGGATTTATGAAAAGGAGATTTTTACATATGGAAAGAAATTTGAGAGTAACAAAAGAGGCTGCTGAGGTTATTTCTGAGCTTTGTTCTCTGCTTGGGATTAAGCATGATATCGAAAAAGATTCCAGCAGTTCTGCCCGCATTATCACGCTGGACTATGATTTTATGGAAGTTGGATATACCGGTGCGGTAAAACCGCTTGTCCGGAGGGCTGGAAACCGCGAATCCGGGCATGAGGAAACCGGTATA
>CANQSK010000036.1 GCA_947626475.1 uncultured Lachnospiraceae bacterium | reverse complement strand
CCTCCAGGGTAAGCGGCTCGATATAGACCCGGTCGGCAATATCCTTGTCAGTCATAATGGTAGCCGGGTTGGAATTGAGCAGCACTACCTCGATGCCCTCTTCCTTCAGGGAACGGCAGGCCTGGGTTCCGGCGTAATCGAACTCCGCCGCCTGGCCGATGACGATGGGCCCGGAGCCCAGCATGAGAACTTTCTTGATATCCGGATTCTTAGGCATCTGCGTTCACCTCCATCATCTGCAGAAAACGGTCAAACAGGTAACTGGAATCCTGGGGGCCGGGGCAGGCCTCCGGATGGTACTGAACCGTGAAAATGTTCTTGCCCACATACTTCAGCCCCTCGTTGGTTCCGTCGTTTACATTGACAAAGGCAGGCACCGCCACCTTCGGATCCAGACTGTCCGTATCCACCGCATATCCATGATTCTGGGAAGAAATGTAGACGCGGCCCGTCTCCAGATCCTTTACGGGATGATTTCCTCCCCTGTGTCCGTATTTTAATTTGTATGTATCCGCTCCCGTCGCAAGGGCCATCAGCTGATGCCCCAGGCAGATGGCAAAAATAGGCACGTCCGACTGGTACAGTTTCCGGATCTCCCGGATGACCTCCGTATTCTCCTTGGGATCCCCCGGACCGTTGGAAAGCATGATCCCGTCGGGACGGCCCGCCAGAATCTCCTCCGCCGGCGTATCGCTGGGATAAATGGTCACGCGGCAGCCCCGCTCCGCCAGGGACTGGGCGATATTTTTCTTGGCGCCCAGATCCAGAAGGGCGACATTCTTTCCCGCTCCCCGTCTTTCTCTCAGGCTCTTCGGCTTTTCCGCCGTCCGGATGGAGACGGGCTCCGCGTCGGGGGCCGCAGGCTCCAGCACCCAGGGCCTGCCGCAGGTCGTGGCCTTCACCACTCCCCGCACCCGGTACTCACGAATCCGTTTTAAGGGCTCGTCAAGATCACCGTATGACGTTGTCGTTATCATACCGTTCATGGTGCCTTTTTCTCTCAAAATTTTGGTGAGGGCTCTTGTATCGATACCGCAGATACCGGGAATATCCTGTTGCTCCAAGAAATGCTGAATGGTGTCTTCACTTCGGAAATTGCTGGGAATACGAGATAATTCACGTACAATATAGCCGTCCGGCCACGCCTTTTTGGATTCCATATCCATGTGAGAAATACCGTAGTTGCCGATAAGGGGATAGGTCATCACCACTGCCTGTCCGGCGTAGGAGGGGTCGGTAAGGACCTCCAGGTAGCCGGTCATGGACGTGTTGAAAACAATTTCGCTGACCACTTCCCGCCCGGAGCCGATGCTTTGCCCCTCAAACACGGAGCCATCCTCCAGTATCAGGTATGCTTTCATGTTCACCATTCCTTTCTTAAGCCCAAATTGATAGCATTATACATGATAGCCGCGCAAATTGCAACCCCCAAAAATAGACAAAGGAGCCGTCCGCGACAGCCCCTTTGCCTCGTCATTTTTATTCATTGTCATCGCGCCTGCTGTTAACGGAAGAACATCTGCACCCAGTAGAAGGTCCCATTTGAGTAATAACAGCCTACGCCGATCTCCGCAAAATTCGGAGAAAGAATGTTCGCCTTGTGGCCGGAAGAATTCATCCAGGAGTTCATGACCTGCTCGGGACTTCTCTGCCCCATGGCAATGTTCTCTCCCTTGTATCCATAAGAAAATCCGTTCGCAGTCATGATCGTAAAGCAGCTGCTTCCGTCGGGACGCGTGTGGGAGAATTTTTCAACCAGCTCCTGGGCGCGAACCTGGGCGCAGTCCGCCAGGCTGTCATTCCAGCTCAGAGTCTCCTGCCCCGCCTCGCTCCTCTCCTCATTCACCAGCTCAAACACCCTGTACGCATACTCATCGGTATCCACGCTGACAGAAGAGGAATTATAGCTGCTTCCGGTACTGTTGCTGCTGTTACTGCTGTTACTATTGCTGCTATTGCTGCTGTTACTGCTTCCGGTGCTATTGCTGCCGCTGCTGCTTCCCGTACTCTTACTGCTGTTGCTGCTCTGACGGTAGTACAGATAATCGTCCTCAGACATCTCCTCAGTGACTCTGCCCTTGGAATCAACAATAAAGTAGCTGCCGTCCAGAAGAAATGTCTTCTTCTGGAGAGCTCCGCCGGATTTGAAATAGTACATGTCTCCGTCAATTTCCTGGAAACCGGTAACCATAAATCCGTAATCATCAAAATAGTATTTGGACCCGTCGATCGTCTTCCAGACTCCCTCCAGATCCTTGCTTCCCTGGCGGTATCTCCACTCGCCTTCCGACTGATACCAGCCCTGAGGCACATTGTCCGCCTGCTGATTCGTCTGGCTTCCCGACGCGGGGCCGCTGACCGCCGCCTGAGTGTGGACCGTTCCGTCCGCCTCCACCCACGCGCCGCTGGCGTTCACCCGGTAGTTGTCGGGAGTCTGAGTATCGGCCAGCATATAGCCGGACTCATTGAAATAATAGCACTCCGCCACGCCGTTGTTGTCCCCGTCCAGCCATCTCCACTCTGATTTCGGATAGCTGCCGTCATCATCCTTCCACCACCAGCCGACATTGTCCTGCTGCCAGCTTCCGGCCATGGCCGTCCCGGAAAACATAGCTGTCATGACCAAAACCGCCGCTCCCAGGATAATCCAAGATCTCTTCCTCATACAATTGTGCCTCCCTCTGCAATTTTCTTCCATAAATATAACACTTTTCCGGGATAAAAGCAATAAAATAACAGTAATATGTTTCAAACGCCCTTTAAGGAGTACCGCCATGTCCAAAGACATCCGCGCCTGCGAGACCGACACCGGCAGCCAGGGATTTCTGCAGGTCAACGTAACCTCCATCGTCAACAACTATCCCATATCGGGAGCCTCCGTCCGAATCTGCAATACCGCAGACCCGGCCCGGACTCTGGAACAGTCCAATACCGACAGCTCCGGCCAGACGCCCCAGATCCCTCTGGCGGCGCCGCCTCTGGAGTACAGTCTGTCGCCTGGTCAGAAGCAGCCCTACTCAACATATAACCTTGAGGTTACCGCTCCGGGGTTTAAACCGCTCCGCATTTCCGGCACGGAAATCCTGCCAACGGCCACAGCCATTCAGCCGGCGGCCATGGAACCACTGAACAGTCAGCAGCAGGAAGAAAATCCTGTGGTGATTCCTGAACATACTCTCTACGGAAATTATCCGCCCAAGATCGCCGAACCGGAGGTCAAGCCTGTAAATGAATCCGGGGAGATCGTCCTGAGTCGTGTGGTCGTCCCTCAGACCATTGTAGTACATGACGGAGTGCCGTCCGACGCTTCCGCCAAAAACTATTATGTCTCCTACAGGGATTATATCAAAAACGTAGCCTCCAGCGAAATCTACGCCACCTGGCCCAATGCCTCCATCACCGCCAACGTGCTGGCCATTATGTCCTTCACCCTGAACCGGGTCTACACCGAATGGTACCGGAATCAGGGCTACGACTTCACCATCACGTCCTCCACCGCCTTTGACCACAAATGGATCTACGGCAGAACCATTTATGAAAGCATCTCTCTCACCGTAGACGAAATCTTTGACAGCTATCTGTCCCGGCCCGACGTAAAGCAGCCTGTCCTGACCCAGTACTGCGACGGGCGCAAGGTGCTATGTCCGGGATGGATGACCATGCTGAAAATGCGTATGAAGCAGTCTTTAAAAATCCGTATAATAAAAGCCGCCGGAAGAACCCTCACACAGATTCCGCCGGCAGCACTGCCTCCATTCAAATCAGATTTGATACTCTTTATAAAGTTCCTTCCTTACGGCCCCATCCGAAGCCGCCTTCAAGATCAGATCGTCCCGCCGGTTCTCTGACAGCACCATAATCAAGCGCGCCATGCGGGTCTCGCCAATCTCTCTTCCACGCTTCTCTCCGATTTTCTCTCCTTCTTTCTTCCCATCCAGTATCAGATCATCAATCGCCTTACACATATCTGTCTCCTTTCCTTCCTCTTCCTGCTGCCGGAGCAGCTCCCTCAATCGTTTCTGCTCTCCCAGCAGCGCAAGCGCCGCCGACATCTCCACACGGTCCATCCGTCCCAGCTCTTCCCGGTGATTTCTCACATATTGATACAGTTCCTTCTTGTCCTGGTTCAATCTTAACATACGGAAGATGTGTTGTAAACAGGTTTTGTATCGCCCCGGCTCCTCTATCTCCCGGACCGGGATCACATGGACACGGTAGTCCGCAATGTAAGGAATCATCTCTTTCACTCGCTCATCCTCCCGGTCCAGGGCCAGCATCTCATGGAGGCTCCGGCTCCCCTCCCACTCCTTCCCCAGATACAGCACCAGGTTCACCACCGGGCGGAGACGGTCCTCTCTCCTGATTCCGGATAAAAGCTCCGCGGAGGTCCTCAGATCCTTTTCCTCTCTGTGGCTCTTCTCCAGTTCCCGAACCTGCCTGCTGTACTCCAGGGCGTCATACAGCATCCCCCGGACCGGCATCGTATAGTCTGACACCGTTTGAGTCTCCCCGGAAAAGGTCACCGCGTAGATATCGTTCTCCGCCTTCATCCGCACATCCCCGGTACCCTCGACTGCTCTCTTTCTGCCTTCCTCCTCCACAACCACTCCGTACCGAAGGGGAATCGGCGTCAGGTCCTCCGGCTTTAACACCTGTTCTCCCCCGTGGAGAAGTCCGTTGACCAGGTCCGCGAAGATGGCCGGACGCTCCAAAAGGGCGTTTACTTCTGTATTGATGATTCCCATGTATCTCCTCCCTGGTGCTGCTGTCTCACTGCTGCATATACATACTATCCATGGAATCCACCGGAGAATCGTCCGGCCATGATACCAGATACAAGACGGAAGGCGGAAAGCCTTCCGAAGTAAAGACAGCATAGCACAATCGGGGAGAGATGGCAATGGATGATTTTTAGTTATGTTTGTAATCTTTTCTTATTGCCCGATACTATTCCATGTATTCCTTTGACTCTTTTTTGGTAAAATGCTCCGAATTTTTCTCTTCAACCGTCCCTATAGTTTCAAGAGGGATTTTTCGCAGCTGATTGATCGTTTCCTCTTTTATTGTATCATTCATTTCCGAAAAAGGGACCGGCTCCCCTCTAATCAGAATAAAATTCGTGTGCGAAACCTGCACTCTGTTATCTCCTGTTCCATCATTTATCACAGTATATGCCCATGCGGCGCCTGTTTTCGCGGGAGATGTATTTTTTATACCGCAAAACCATAATCTGGCAGAAGGAGATGATATGATGGAGAGCAGGACAGGTGCCGCGTACGTCCGGGTCAGTACCGACAGCCAAATGGAACTGAGCCCGGAATCCCAGCTGGATGCCATTCTTGAATATGCCAAAGAACATAATATCACTATCTCAAAAGAACATATCTTCATGGAATCGGAAGGCCGAAGCGGCAAAAAAGCAGAAAACCGTCCTCAGTTCCAGCAAATGATTGCTGCAGCCAAGACAAAACCCCGGCCATTCGATTGCATTCTTGTCTGGAAATTCTCCCGGTTTGCGAGGAATCAGGATGAGAGCACCTTCTACAAGGGAATGCTGCGCAAAAAACTGGGCATTGATGTGCTCAGCATCTCTGAGCCGGTTCTGGACGGTATGTATGGACGTCTCATAGAAATGATCATTGAATGGCAGGATGAATTCTATTCCTATAACCTCGCCCAGGATGTAACCCGCGGAATGAAAAGCAGGGCACAAAGCGGAGGATACCAGTGCCGGCCTCCATTAGGTTACAGGGTACCTTATCACAACGCCGCGGTCGAGATCGTCCCGGAAGAAGCCGGGATTGTCCGCATGATCTTTGAAAAATACGTCAACGAGCGGATGAGCATATTCGCCATCACCAGGCTGCTGAACAGCCTGGGACTAAAGACCAGTCGGGGAAAATCCTTCGAGAAACGGTCAGTAGAGTACATACTGCAGAATCCTGCTTACGCGGGAATTGTCCGATGGAACCGGGTCAGCCATGAGACAAAAAAGATAAAAGACAGATCCGAATGGATCATCTCACAGGGACATCATCCGCCTATCATCAGCGAAGAACTGTATAACCAGGCAATATCACGATATGAATCGGAATGTACCCGCAGGAATGCGAAGCCGGCCGAACAGGTCAGACATTGGCTTGGAGGGATACTAAAATGCTCCGACTGCGGCCGGTCTCTCTCATCCTGTCAGAATCACCGCAAAAAAGGAGAGACCTGTTACTCTTTCCAGTGCTGCGGATATCTGAAAGGAAAATGCTCCTCCAACCACTACATTTCAGAAAAACATATTGTACCGGCTGTTATGAATTCTTTAAGAGAGGCTCTTTCCGGCGGAAGTACCGAGTATGAGATTATTAAAAAGCAGGAAAACAAAGAACCGGCAGATTGGGAGCCCGTCAAATCAGCGCTTAAAAAACTGGAGCTTAAGGAACGTCGGGCAAAAGATGCCTACATAGACGGAATCGATACCCTTGAAGAATATAAAACCAATAAACAAATCCTGCTGCAGGAAAGAGAGACTCTGGAAACACTCCTGCTGCAGCCTGCCGCATTTTCTTCTGAAGAAAATTCCGGTGAACTCTGCCAACAGCAGAAGCTGCTCAACATCCGTTCAGTAATAGATATCCTGGAGTCGGATTCCTTCACCGCGGTCCAAAAAAATGCCGCACTGAAAAGCATTGTCAGCAAAATCGTATTTAATCACGAAAACATGCATATTGATGTTTTCTATGCGGTTCATACGCACTTGCGTGATGGATGACCCAGTGGGGCTCGGCGGAGCTGGGAGAACAGGGCTACAGCCCCATTGAAATCCTCCGCCACTTTTACGGCTCTTCCATCTACGTCAACACCGCGGAACAGCTTGCGGGAATCCCCTCCTCCTGGCCCGGCAGCGACCTGACCATAGGTTCCTCCGGACAGAAGGTGGAACAGCTTCAGGAACAGCTGAACACCATCGCCGGCGTCTACTCCGCCCTGCCCAAGGTTACGGCCGACGGCGTCTACGGACCGGCCACCGCCCAGGCTGTCAGACAGTTCCAGTCCGTCTTCGGGCTGCCTCAGACCGGCGTGGCCGATTTCCGGACCTGGTACCGGATCTCCCATGTCTACGTAGGTATCACCGGAATCGCGGAGCTGCAGTAACCGGCCCGGCGGCAGACAAAAAGGAGGGTATCCTGAAGGTCTTTCAAACGGCCTGCAGGATGCCCTCCCGGACTTTTCACGAATCTTATGAATCCATTCCAAGATAACCTTTTATCACCTTGACGGCCCCGTCCACTCCGATCACCGCCGTGTTGATCATCAGATCATAGTGGAGAGGCTCCTCCCAGTTCCTTCCCGTAAAATACCGGTGGTACTCTCTTCGCTCCTTATCCATCCGCCGGATGTTCTTCTCCACGTCCCTCGGCTCGTAATAGCCCAGCCTGGTGATCCGCTGAATCCGGTGCTCCATATCCGCATAGACGAACACACGCAGAAGTCCCTCTGTCCCTTCCAGTATATAATCGGCGCAGCGGCCGATGATCACGCAGGATTCCGTCTGTGCCAGCTTCCGGATGACCTCCGACTGAAACCGGAACAGATTGTCCGCCGACGTCAGATCCGAACGGAAGGAAGGCTGTCCCGCCTCCGGCTTCAGGGTGCCGACAATCTTGTACAGGGGATTGCTGCCCGCCCTCTCATCCGCCAGGTGAAAATAGCTCTCCTTAAGTCCGCTCTCGTCCGCGTTCATGCGGAGGATGTTCTTATCGTAAAACCCGAACCCCAGCTGCTCCGCGAGTTTCGCGCCGACTTCCCGGCCTCCGCTGCCGTACTGCCTGCCGATGGTGACAATGGTTCTCTTTTCCGACATGTTCATCCTCCTCTTTTGATATCCGCACACTAGGTTTATATATCATATTTTAATCAGAATTCCCATGTACGTCAATCTTTTTCCTTATTTTACAGCCTTTTCACGGACCAGATACGTACTGTACCCGAAATTCCGCAGCCTTCTCTCCATCTGCACTGCGTATTCCATGTTGAGAAACGCTCCCACCCGGACCTTATAATACCCGTCCTGATAGACAATAAAAGCCGGAAATCCCTGGGCCAGCAGCTGCTCCAGCTGTTTTTTCGCAGTTTCCTGATCCCGGTAGGCCCCAGTCTGCACCTGATAATAGGCCGGCCCCGACTCCTCCTCCCGGATCGTGGTCAGGATGCCTCCGGCAATAGCTCTGGCAATCTCCTGAAAATTCTCATCAAATATCCGGTTGTCGGTCTCATTGTCAATAAAACCGGCCTCCACCAGCACCGCCGGCATTTCCGTGTTCCGAAGAACCACCAGCCCCGGACGCTCTATGATGCCCAGATCCGCGAAACCGGCGCTCACCAGGTTCCCGTTAATGTTTTCCGCCATGGTCTGGGCCGCCCCGCCTTTCTGATAGATCAGCACCTGGGAACCGCTCGCCGTCCCCGGCACCGGCATGGCGTTCCGGTGGATGGACACGAAATAGTCAGCCCCGGAGCGGTTGCCGATCTCCGCCTTCTCATAAGGCGTCTGGTACGTATCGTCCACTCTGGTATAAACCACGTCAACGCCCTGTTCCGCCAGAAGCCTCCCCACGGCCAGTCCAAGCTTTAAGGTATCTGTCTTTTCCTGTCTTCCGGAGTATACCGCCCCCGGCTCGTCTCCGCCGTGGCCTCCGTCTATGATCACTCTCGCCGTCTCGGCCATTTTCCAATACCTCCCAAATTCTCTATGCATTACCATATGCGCAGGGGGCGGAAAATGAGCCTGTATCAGACAAATCCATCTTTCGACAAAAAAAGAGGAACAGCCTCAGGCCATTCCCCTGTATTCCTGTTTCCATGTCTCCAGCACCTGTCCGGCGCCTTCCATCCGCTTCACCGGATCCCTGCCGAAAAGCTCATCCAGCTTCTGAATCGCCTCCGACTGGGCGGACGCCTCCTCGGCCTGCTGAAATTCCTTGTCCCAGGCCTCTTTCTTCTCCTCCGTCACGATCGACTGGTATCTTTCCTTCAGCTGAATATCCGGCCTAAGGCGTGTCAGATAATAGATCCGCTTAAGCACCTCCGTATCCTTCAGCAGAAGGTATGCTTTGTCATAAGCGTCCAGGGCTTTTCCGAACTGGAAGATCCTGGCATGGCAGGCGCCCAGATTATTCCACACCTTTCCCACAAAGGAGCTGTCGGCCCGCTCCGAAAGAGGCGACTCCAGTATCTTCTCGTAACCGGCGATGGCTTTTCCGTACTGCTTAAATTCCATGAGACTGTCGGCCTTCTTCTTGGCGTACTCCAGCGGCGGCAGCTTGCGGAGGGCCGACACCTTCTGGCGCAGCCGGTTTATCTCCGTGCCGCTGTAATACTCCGCCTCCTGCAGAAAGATAAAGATTAGCTCGTCGGGATTCTCCCCGCTCTTCATCCACCGCTCCATCTTCAGGGCGGCGAACCCCATATCCAGCTCATCGCGGATGAAATCGATCAGATTCCTGCTTATAAAACCGTCCATGGCCAGGAGGGGGTGATTGTAGATCGCGTAGCACAGCTCCTGGGGCGTATAGACATACGCGCCCAGATATTCAATAAAATAAGGATGTGCCGCCCGCTCTTTTCTGCAAAAAATGACGCTCATAGCATTACCTCTTGTCTGATGACCGCCCCGGTGGAAGGATAGAAATCGCCGAAGCCCATATCCTTCACTTCCACGGCCATCGTATTCATATCAAGGAAACGAATCTGCACCTGGATCCGCAGCGTCTTGTCGTTTCTCTCCGGAAATCCCTCCAGCGTCAGCTTCACGGTCTTCCTCTGCTTGGGGTCTGACGGCGTGATCTGAAACTCGATATACTGCTGGTGGTCCAGTATGAATTCCATGGTCCTTCCGGCTTCATACCAGCTGTCCCCGGCGGCCGCCAGGACCATCTGGGTGTCCTGATCGTTTTTGGTCACACGCAGGGAAACCGTTGCATCCAGCCGCCCGTCGCAGATAAATACATAGGGGTATGCGGTCCTGGCCGCGGCCTGGTCCGACGCCTTGTGGGCGGCTCCCCGGGCAAACAGGCTCTTCTCCACATACACCTTTCTCCTGGTGCAGACCAGCTTCATGAAATCCTGGGCCCAGTCCATGTTATCGAAACCGGCTCCCGTCAAAAACACGCTGGAAAACAGCTTTTTCTGGAGAAACCGTTCCCCGCAGGCGCACAGGATCTTGTCCGCCAGCTTCATGCCCTGAGGCTCGCTCAGAATGCTCAGGTTAAATCCTTCATCCAGCTTTTCCCGGTCCGCCACCACCGTAACCTGGCGCATGCCCCGCTGGACCTTCATCTCGTAATACCCGAGGAAATCCTCCGCCAGGTCAAACATGCCCACCTGGTTGTTCCAGATCTCCCGTTTCTGGCTCAGGACAAAATAGAGAAAGCTTTCCGTATGGCTGATAATGTGCACCCGCTCTCTCGGAAGGTTCAGCTCCTCCATACAGCTGACAAACGCGTCCATCAGTCTGGCGCTGATGGTAGGAACGGTGATCACCAGGTGTCCGATCCGGCTGCTGTCGTAGACGGACGTCTGCCCCCCGGCGCCTTCCGGCGATCCTGAGGCCTGCTGCGCACCGGTGTCTCCCGATTTCCCTCCATCTTCCGGCTCTTCCGGCCCCATGGCGTTTCCTAAAACCAGCTCCAGAAAACGGGACATGAGGAATCCGGCCTCGTACCGCACTCCCGCGATGGTCGCCGTTCCGTCCTTAAGCAGAAGGTTCATCAGTTTATCCACGATCACGCCGCCGCCCAGAGCGCAGCCGTAAGCGTCACGCCCGTTCTCCCCCAGCCGCCAGCTGCCGTCCGGCTTGTTGTAGCAGATTATGGTCGGGAAGTTCCATACCTTCTCATTCCCGTAGCAGCACATCTGCGCGTAGGTGTCGCAGATATCCAGCCCAATCATCAACTTTTCCATGAATGTACCCTCATCCCTCTATCGTACTCCAGGCTACAGCGGCTTAAACATCTCCTCCACCGCGGCAGTCTTCTCCAGGTATTCCTTCATCGTCCTCCGGAGGCCTTCCTCATCCCTCAGATTCATGTACAGGGACATCTGATTCAGCAGGTGGAAGCGGCTGTCCTTCGATTCCGTCCCCTTGTACTCATACTTTAAGCTCCCCTTCTCCATAAGCACCTGCTCGTTCCCCCGGTGCTCATAGATCCGGTACTCCATGACCTCTCCCTCAAACAGGATCTTCTGTTTGACGAAGATTCCCTGGTACACCCGCTTCATCTCATCCCCGTGGAACCGTTCCTCCTGAGGCCGAATGCGGATCTGCAGATCCACCTGGGCGTCCTTGCTGCTGATATACTGAAGGATACCCTTGTCCATAATATCGTCCGGAATCCTAACGTGCTTCGCCAGCAGCTTAAAATGAGGAAATACCATGCCCTCCGACAGCAGAATGTCCACCATGGTCTGACACAGATCCTTCTGTTCCCCGCTCAGCTGCTCCTGGTCCGCGTAATACCTGGTCAGGGCCAGGAGATAGATCGCCGACAGCTTCTCCTTCTCGACAGCTCCCTGAATCATGCCCTCCAGGTAGCGGAACACCTGCTCGTCCGCGGGAACTCCCTGAAGGAAATAGGCCGCGCTCTTCATGGTAAAATAGGCCTTCACAATACTCTCGCTGTTCCGCCTGCCGCTCATATACAGGGCAAACACCCGGTCGATCCGGTCGGTCGTGCCGGAGAACAGCATCTGGGCCAGAAGCCTTTCCGCCAGGTCGTAAGTCTCCACGTGCTCGGAAGCCCCCTGAAGGAGAAGCCGGTACATCTGCTCCGACAGGCCGTTAAAATGCTCGCAGAGATAATCCAGGATCACGCTGTCCGCCTGTCCCTGGTCAAAAGCCGCAAACGCCAGCGACAGAAGGAGCTCGTCCTGGTCAAACAGCTGGTTTAGGATCATACGGCTGCACAGCTTTTTCAGCCGTTCACCGGAGACCCGGCAGTAGTAAGTCTGAATCAGCCGGTAGGCTTCCTGTATATAGTCCAGTCCGATCAGGGTCTCGCAGAGAGCCGCCTTCTGCGCTCCCGAGAACATGACCTTCTCCACCGCCAGAAGCGGCGCCGCGTCCGGCCTCTTCCCCTCCTCAAAACCCTCGTCCGATTTATTCTGATAATAACGGATCATCTGACCCGCCAGCTTTGCCTTATACAGAGGATGAAGCCGCAGTCTGGACAATCCTCTCTCGATGATCCGGATATCCTCCTCCTCCGGCCGCTCCTTTTCGGCCGCCTTCCGGCAGGCTCCCAGAAGAAGCATGGGATGCTCCGGATACACGTCAAAGCATCTCTCCTCCAGCTCCAGCTTGTGCAGAACCGGAGTCCTGGTAAAGGCCACATCCGTATAACGGTTGCCGTAAACATCCTGGAACAGGATGCAGCTTCCCTCAAAGAAGATGGGCACGTAGGCCACTCCGTCCGTCAGAGGATAGACTCCCTCCTCCAGCAGCTCTTCATAGCAGACCACCACGCTGCGCATCCGGGGATCCTCACAGACGATCCGGCAGGAATTCAGTATGGCCGGAAGCACCCGGGCGATGTGCTCATCCACCATATCCGGGTAGATAACCTTGTCATAGATAACCGCCAGGTTGCCGTCAATCCGGTTCTGGAGTATCTGCTCCGCGGCGAAGGCCCCGATATTTTTCTGATACTCCCGGTAAAGTTGGGACTGGGAATCCATGTAGCGGATAATGTTGGCGTACAGCACCGCCCTGCTGGCCCGGTCCAGATCATTGTCATAGGAAAAATACAGAAGCACCTCCCTGGGCACCAGCCGGTCATAGCTCTTCGGCAGAGAATACAGGAAATACTCATAGAGCCGGGTCAGGCTGATCTGCTGGGACAGGGCTTTTTCATACCAGGGGAAATCACTTTCCCCGCGGCACTGGCCGCGGATCATCAGCCCGCAGATGGATTCCAGTATCTCCTTCCGCGGATATTTTTCATACAGCTGCTTCAGCAGACGGCACTGGATCGGCTGGTAATGCCGGCTGACCGAGGCAAGCTTAGCCGCCTTCACAGCCAGTTCCTCGCTGACCTGGCTCTTCCTCGCGCCGAAATTCAGCACCTGAGTCTCAAACGCCCCCATGCTGTAAAGAAGCTGAGGCAGATCGTTCAGGGTCATCACAGCCCGCTGGTACAGGAAAGGACTGTGGCAGCCGTTGCCGTAGAGAACCTTCATGCGGGTCAATACCTCACCCGGGTTCTCGAAGCAGTAAGTCTCCTCACATTGGGCAAACACATGGAAGAGCAGATAATCCCCGCTGCCCTCCTCCATATATTTTTTGACCAGCCTCCCCAGAGACTGAAGCTTCTCCTGGTCCGGATTCAGCTGCAGGCTGAGATACTGGTGCTGACAGTAAAGACCCGGATATCTTGCGCGGTTCTCCTGCACGGAAAGCCGGCACTCCTCCAGCCTCTCCGCGGCCTCCTTCTCACAGCCGGCGATCCAGTAAGCCTCCGCTTCCATGAGAGAAAGCTCCGTTGAAGGGCCGCACTCCAGCCGAAGCCGTTCCGCCTCGCTGACCAGCCGCTTCTTCAGATCCTCCGAATCTCCCCTGCCGCTCATATAGTCCAGGCGCAGCTCCAGATACTGTCTGAAGCGGCCGTTATCTCCGGCTGTCTGAGGCAGGAGAGGTACATTCGTCCGGCCGTCCGCAGGCGTCTGGGACTGAGGTCTTGCCTGACGGGTATTGGTCACCTGAATTTCCACCGTGACAGACCCGGCCAGAGTCTGGAACGTGATGGTCCCGAAATTCCGGCCGCCGTGAAGTCCGCCGGGATTCAGCTGATAGGGAAACTCCAGAACACCGTCCTTAAAATCCAGATTCGTATAATTCTTCCGCGCCGTCTGGATAAAGCTTCCGTCTATGGCAGCCGTCACCGGCAGGTATCCCCACCCGCTGCGCTTCAGCACAATGGTGTCCTGCATGACCCGCTCCACGTCCTTATATTCCCTGCGGCGCTCCTCGATTATCAGATCCACCGGCTTTTTCATGCCGAGGGCGATCAAAAACTGCTCCACCTGGCTGTACCGGCTGCCGTGTCCCTTCAGCCCGTCATAAACGGTACGGACATGGCGCTCCTGCATAAAGGGCACGTCCACAAAATCCTTAAACTCAAAAACGCGGACCGCCGTCTCATAATCCTGCCGGGCCATATTGGCGAAATCCCTGGGCTCCCTCAGCCGCCTGAGGGACTGGCCGGAAACGCCTGCCTTTACATGGAAGCGATAAGGGATCTCCATCTCTCCCGCGTTGGTCACCAGACAGAAGGAACCTTCAATCACATCGCCGTAATCCAGAAACTCGCTGTCCACGCTGTAGGCGGCATGGTTGCGCAGTCCGCCGAAGGAACCGGTCATCACCTTCACCCTGGGGTTGGAGGAGTACAGCAGTCCCTTGATATGAAGACCATTCAGGCTGACGATATATAATTCTTTTTTCTCAATTCCCCTGGCGGCGACCTCCTCGTCCAGGATCTCCGGCTGAACCTGCAGCTGCGGAGTCTCCATATCGATGATGCCCTTCGCCAGGCGGTTAATCCGTTCTCTCATGTTCCTCTCACCTGTCTCATTCGCACTAAAAAACCGCTATTATTTTTATTCTATCACATTTTCCCTTGATTTACTATCCTAAAATTGGTATGATATTATAGAAATATTCCTTTTATACGGAGTGGAGCGCCATGTTGTCTGAACCTAAGACATTATACAAACTAATGAATCTGTATATGCTGAAGCAGGTGAACTTTCCCCTGACCAACGCCCAGCTGACGGATTTTTTCCTGGCCCATGAGTATACCTCGTACTTTAATCTGCAGCAGGTACTGAACGAGCTGCTGGAGGCGGGGTTGATCCGCATGCACTCCAACCACAACTCCTCCCGCTACGAGATTACCCGGGAGGGAGAGGAAACCCTGGAATTTTTCGGCAAGAACATTTCCCCCGCCATCATAAACGACATGGACCAGTATCTGAAGGACAACCGGTTCCGCATCCGCAATGAGGCCGGCGTTCTGGCCGATTACTACAAATCCACCAGCCAGGATTACGTGGTCCATATGGAGATCCGTGAGGGCAAAAGCAGCCTTCTGGATCTGAGCCTGTCGGTTCCTGACCGGGAGCAGGCGGAAGCCATGTGCGCCCAGTGGGAGAAGAAAAGCCCGGAGGTTTATTCATTTCTCATGAAAACGCTGATGAACGGCGACTCATAAGGAGCGTGTAAGAAGATGAAGATTGGAACAGAGGCCTTAAAGACCGGCCTCGCTTATCAGAAAAAGCGGCTGAAGAAGCTGAGCTTCCGGCTGAAGGCAAAGATATTCCTGACCGTTATCCTGCCCGGCGCGGCGGCTCTTCTGGCCCTGGAAACCGTCAAAACCTTCCTGCGGATCAATCTCCGCGAGACGGCGGCCCGGGTTCAGCCGGAAGACGCGCCCATCCGGCCGGAGCCGGTCATCCTCCCCATGGAGCAGCCGGAGTTTGTCACGCCCCAGCCGGTGAAATCCCAGATCATCTGGCAGTCAAAAAAGCAAAAGCCCTGACTCATCCTGTCAGAGCTTTTTTCATGCCTGTTTCCTATCTCAGCAGCCGGCTGTGTCCGTTCCGGTCAAAATAATACAGGCCGTCGTCTACCATAAGGGAAGTGTTCTTCACCATTTTGTAATCGGAAAAATAGTAATCCTGGCCGTTGATGGTCCTCCAGCAGTTCCCGTCGAAGCTGATGGTGTAATCCTCAAAGGAGAACTCAATGCACACATTTCCCGGAACGCCGTTTACATGGCCCGTTTCGGTGCAGCGCCAGATGGTGCGGCCGGGAAACTCATGGGCCATGCCGAACCGGTTGTACCAGATATCGGAGGATACCCTGGAGAGATCAACGCTCTTCGTCAGCCAGTCATGGTCCCCGAACAGAGCCGCCCTGTAACCTGCGTCCTCAATAACCTTGCTGAAGCTGTTGACCAGATCGGCCACCTGCCTCTTGGAAAGGCTTTGTCCCGGCAAAAGATGAGGGGACAGACTGTAACCTATGGGATAGGTTACCCGGTAATCCTTCACCTGGTCCAGCACATAGGCCGCCTCCTGCTCCGCCGCCTCCTTCGTGGCGGCTTCCCCGTAGAAGATAACGCCCAGACCCAGGCCGGCTTCCTCGGCGTTGTTCATATTCAGATCAAAAAACTCGTCCTTGTCATTCATAAGACCGAGACGGACCATAACAAAGGAAATATGATCCCCGGCGATCTGCTTCCAGTTGAGCTTCCCTGTCTTATTCTGATATTTGCCTATAGTCATGCCCCGCTCTATAACCCCGCGGATCACGGATTTGCCGTCTGCGGAAATCCAGTATCCGTTCACATTGCTCCACGGCTCAAAGGGGCCGGAAGCCCACGCCGTGCAGGTCGCCGTCATGGTCATAGCCACGGTCAGCCAAAAGGCCGCCAGTCTCTTTCCCATACGAATCTCAGTGTTCTCCTTTGCGAAAGTGTTCTATCTCTTCTGCCAGAAGCTTTACATTCTCAATAAGAGAGTCAAAGACTCCGTAGTGATACAGGTTCAAAACAACGATTCCCACAGGAACCGCCAGGATCATGCCGGATATGCCGGATATCCGGAAACCCAGATACAAAAGGAACAGCGTAGCCAGCGGAGAAAGTCCCATGGAATCTCCCACGATCTTGGGCTGGATGATCTGACGCACCGCCTGGGTCAGAAGATACAGAAAAACCAGCCCCAGGGCGAAGGGCCATTCCCCGGACAAAAGCTTCACCAGAGCCCAGGGAAACAAAGCCGTTCCCGTGCCCAGCACCGGGAGAAAATCCAGAAACGCGATCAGCGCCGCCAGAAACACACTGTACTTAACATTCAGGATCAGAAATCCCACCGACAAAATCGCCGCCACCACCACCATGATGCGCAGCTGGGCCAGGAAGTATCCTCCGATCAGCTTCAGAATATCCTTCTTCAGAAACTCCAGATATTCCCAGACTCTGTCCGAAAGCACCCGGTGAAGGCCGGTCAGGATCCGCTCCCTTTCCACGATAAAAAAGTAGGACGACATAATAACCACAATGGAATATACCAGCACAGCCGGTATGCTTCTCGCCACATTGCCTGCCGCCGTCACCGTGGGAAAGGCGTACTCCTGGACCAGGGCGCCAACGGCGCTGACCAGGTTCTCGTCAAACCTGGCGAACCATCCCTCCACGCCTCCCACCAGGCTGTCCGGCAGAAGCTCCAGGACGCGGGCGTGGGCTAATCTGGACAGCGCCTGAACGATCTCCGCGCGGCTGTCCGCCAGGATCTGCGGCAGGTCCCGAAACAGCCTGACGGTCTCTGCCGTCAGCCTGCTGACCATCAGGTACAGGCCTCCGATGACCGCCGCCAGCACCAGCACGACAATCGCCACGGAGCTGTGCTTCCGCACGATCTTAAGCCGCTTCTCCAGAAACCTTACCAGCGGGTTGGCTATCATGGAAATGATCCAGCCTATCACAAAGGGCATGAAAAACCGCAGCAGCCGGGGCCCCAGCAGGCAGACCAGAAGAATCGCCGTCACAGGCAGCAGAATATTTAGTATGATTCTTCCTATCCTCTTTCCGTCTTCCATCTTCCCATCACCAGCCTCAGTTCAGATACGACTCAAGGAAGGCAAACAGCGCTTCCATTTCCTCCTCAGTGCCTATGGTAACCCGCAGATAATCGGAGATCCTGGGTTTATCAAAATACCGCACGTAAATCTGCTGCCGCCGGAGAGCCTCAAACAGCTCCCGGGCCGGGACCGTTCTGTGCTTCACAAACAGGAAATTGGCGGCGGAGTCCGGAAATTCAAATCCGAGGGCCCGGAAACGGGCCTTGGCCTTCTCCCTGACCTCAACGATCTTTCCCGTAGTCTGCCGGAAATAAGCCTCATCCTTCACCGCTTCCACGCCCAGGAGAATGGAGGGCAGGTTCATGGTATAGGAATTGTAGGAATATTTTACATCCTCCAAAGCCCGGATGAGGGCCGGGCTGCCGAAGGCATACCCGATGCGCATTCCCGCCATGGAGCGGGATTTGCTGAAGGTCTGAACCACCAGCAGATTCTCATACTGCCCCAGAAGGCTTATGGCGGAGCTTCCTCCAAAATCAATATAGGCCTCGTCCACAATCACCGCCACATCCTGATTGTGCCTCAGAATATCCTCCACCTGCTCAAGAGGCAGGAAACTGCCGGTAGGAGCGTTGGGGTTGGGGAACACGACGCCTCCGTTTTCCCGGTCGTAATCCCTGGGATTAATGCGGAACTCTTCGTCTAGGGCCGGCGTCTCATAGGGAATCCCGAACAGGTCCGCCCACACCGGATAGAAGGAATAGGTCACATCCGGAAACAGAACAGGCTTTCCCGAATTGAAAAACGTCAGAAACGCCATGGCCAGAACGTCGTCAGAGCCCACTCCCACAAATACCTGATCCATCCCCAGGCCGTAACGATCCGCCAGGGCTTTCACCAGGCCCGCCGCCGCAGGGTCCGGGTATTTGCGGAACAGCTCCGCGTCCATATGCTTCAGAGCCTCCGCCACGCCGGGTGCCGGCGGGTAGGGGTTCTCGTTGGTATTCAGCTTGATCAATCTGCTCCCCTGAGGCTGCTCCCCCGGCACATAGGGGACCACCCGGCGGAAGTACGCTTCCCAGGGCCTCATATCAGTCCGTACTCCTGGGCCACCCGGCGGAAGGCAGGCAGGGACCGCTCGATCTGCTCATAGGATACGCAGTAGGCGATCCTCACATACCCGGAGCAGGCAAAGGATGTTCCGGGGACTACCAGGATATTGTATTTTTTGCAGGTATCGCAGAATTCCTTCTCATCGGCGGTCGGGGACTTCATGAACAGATAGAAGGCCCCCTGAGGCTTAATACACTCAAACCCATATCCGATCAGGGAATTGTACAGAAGCTCCCGGTTCCGGTTGTAGGCCTCCAGGTTCACCTGGGCGTCCAGGCAGCGCATAACCACTCTCTGCATCAGAGACGGGGCGTTGACGCAGCCCAGCACCCGGTTGGCGATGGTAGCCGCCGTAAATACAGTCTTCTGGTCCTCCATCTCGTCGGGAATCACCAGATATCCGATACGCTCTCCCGGAAGGGACAGGGATTTGCTGTAGGAGTAACACACAACCGTGTTGCCGTAATAGCGGGTCACATAGGGAACCTCCACTCCGTCGTAGGCGAGCTCCCGGTAAGGCTCGTCGGAGATCAGCGCGATCATTGTGCCGTACTCCGCCTGCTTCTTCTCCAGAACCGCCGCTATCCTTCTGAGCGTCTCATCGGAATAGACCACGCCCGTAGGGTTGTTGGGGGTGTTGATGATAACCGCCTTCGTCTTCTCTGTGATCATGGATTCAAAAGCCTCCACATCCGGCTGGAAATCGGCAGTGTTGGGCGGCACCACACGAAGCTCCCCGTCGTAGTTGCGGACATAATTGCCGTACTCCAGGAAATAGGGAGCGAAGGTCAGAACCTGGTCGCCGGGATTTAAAAGGGTCTTCAGGATAATGTTCATGCCGCTGGCCGCTCCCACCGTCATCAAAATGTTGCCCTGATGAAAGGAGGTTCCGAATCTTTTGTTCAGGGAGCCGGCAATCGCCTCCCGCACATCCTCATAGCCGGAATTGCTCATGTATCCATGGATAAAGGTGGACTCCTCCTGGTCAACCACATCTTTGACCGCCTGGTTCACCTGCTCCGGCGCCGGCACATTGGGATTGCCCAGACTGAAGTCATAGACATTTTCCCGCCCGTAAATCTTCGCCAGGCGGTTGCCCTCCTCAAACATGGTGCGGATGGCGGAATTGTTCTGCACAAGGGGTTTCATTCTCTCCGATATCATTTCAAACTTCCTCCTTACAATTTATTGTCACTCGCCGACCCAGTAGCAGTAAAAGGCCATCATTCCGGTTAGGATAAAATAGAACCAGGTGGTGGTATTGCTGAACCAGGTGGTGAAAAACGAAAGCATAAAGTAGGCCCCCAGCTGGGCGTAAAGCAGATAGCCGGCAGGATTATTCATACGCGGCAGCCTGCTGACCAGGCCGCAGGCGGCAGCTCCCAGAAGCGCCGAAAAAACCAGGACCCCGATCAGCCCGAAATCATAGTAGGCGTCGTAGAACATGGTCAGGGTCGTAAGCTCAGCCTTATCCACATAGATGGGGAAATTGATCAGCTGCGGGTAGAAGAACTTGAGCCCCGTCAGGGTCCACAGAGGAAACAGCATCCGAAGTCCCAGAGTGTGGGCGGGAAGAGCTTCCACCATACAGTTGAAATTCTCGTAATTGTTGGCTATGTAAATGTACGGCTGAGAGATAAAAATCGGCATAGACGGATTTTTCATCTCGAATATACCGTTCAGATATTCAATATTATGGCTCCGAAACACCGTGAGAAGCACGTAAACGGGAATCAGGGCCACCACCGTGATCACTGCCGGAGCCAGCTCTGTCCTGCGGGTGTAAACCAGGTACGTAAACAGGGCCATCATCACGGAAAACACCAGCTGGAACCTGGATACGCACAGGACCGGTATCAGCAGGCTGACCGCCGTCAGAACCCACACCACCGTGTTTCTTCCGGGGCTCCGGGAGCCTCCCTGCAGAAAATAGAGTACCGTAAGAGACGGGACCAGCACGCAGGATACAGTCAGGTAATGGACGCCTGTCACATGAAATTCCGAGTAGGCGTGAGGCACGCCCAGCATAAAGGCAGGCACATAGCCCAGCCAGACTGCCTCAAACAGAAACGCCGCCGCGGACAACAGAGTCACCGCCGCGATGCAGCCAAAAACAGGACGCACTGCCGCCCGTCTTCTAGACCTGACTCTTCTTTCACGGCTGCCGCCGTCCCCGCCCAGTCTCAGCAGAAGCTCATAGGCTCCCCAGAACCCGGCAAAGGCCAGAAAGAAGCCGGCCCAGGTGATCAGGGTCCAGTCCGACTGGAGTTCGCTCAGCTTCAGACAGGCAATACCCTGTCCGCCCACCCAGGAGGCTGAAAACAGGCCCCGCAGGTGAACCAGGTTGCCCGACCTTCGGTAATCGCGGTAATACAGATAGCCGGCGGCCGCGATCAGCGCCGCGCCGGACAGATAATCATACCCCACGCGGGCGAAAAAATAGCTGGCCACATAGCAGATACAGTAAACTATCATAAGTCTTATCCTTATATCTTACTGGCTGACGAACTCTCGCATATAGTCCTCAACCTCTTTTGCGGTCTCAAAGCTCATGGCTCTCTCCGCGACAGCCTGAAGCTCCTTCACACTGCTTTCGGTGATCAGCTTTCTGGTCCTTAAGATGGCGGAAGCGCTCATACTGAACTCGTTCAGTCCGAAAGCCAGAAGCAGCGGTATCATCATGGGATCGCTGGCCGCCTCGCCGCACATACCCACCATAATGCCTGCCTTTCTGCCGCAGGCGATAATGTGGCGGATGCTGCGAAGCACTGCCGGGTTAAAGGAAGAATACAGGTAGGAAACCTTTTCATTGCCCCGGTCCACCGACATGACGTACTGAGTCAGGTCGTTGGTGCCGATGCTGAAGAAATCCACTTCTTTGGCAAACACATCGGCCATGAGCGCCGCCGCCGCGGTCTCCACCATGATTCCCGTCTGAATCTCCCTGTTATAGGGAATCCCCTTCTCATCCAACTCCTGCTTCAGCTCTTCCAGCAGGGCTTTCACCTCCCGGACCTCATCAATGCAGGTCACCATGGGGATCATGATCTTAATATTGCCGAAAGCGCTGGCACGAAGAATGGCCCTCAGCTGCGGCTTATAGATATCCTCCTTCCGGTTCAGGCAAAGGCGCACTGCCCGAAAGCCCAGGAATGGATTTTCATCCTTCTCAATCCCCATGTAGGGAATCTCCTTGTCGCCGCCGATATCCAACGTGCGGATGATCACCGGCCGCCCCTCCAGCCTGGACGCCACAGCCCTGTAGGCCTCAAACTGCTCCTCCTCCGAAGGCATGGCGCTTCGCTCCATAAACAGAAACTCCGTGCGGAACAGGCCTACGCCCTCTCCGTCATACCGAAGAACCTTGTCCACATCCTCCGGCTTTCCGATGTTGGCCCCTATCTCCACGGCAACGCCGTCCCTGGTTACGCTGGGCCTGCCGATGTAGGCCTCCAGCTCCTTCTTCCCGCGGAGAAGCCCGTCCCTTCTTGCCGCGTAATCTTCTGTGACAGTCTCATCGGGGTTTGCCAGGACCACGCCTTCGCCGCCGTCCGCGATCACCCGGTCTCCGTCCGCGACCTGCTCCAGCAGGCCGCTCACCGCCACCACAGCGGGAATCTCAAGAGCCCTGGCCAGGATCGCGCTGTGAGAGGTTTTGCCGCCCAGCTCCGTCACAATGGCCGCCACGTTGGCCGGATTGATGCCTGCCGTCATGGAGGGAGTCAGATCCCGGGCTACGATCACGCTGCCCTCCGGCAGGGACGCGATATCCGCGGACCGGATCCCCTGAAGGGCCTGCTGCAGCCGGACCTTAATATCCTTCATATCCGCGGCTCTCTGCCGCATCATTTCGTCATCCATGGACGCGAAGACATCCGCGTAATTGCCAAGCACCGTCTCAACGGCATATTCACTGCAGATTCCGCTGCCGGAAATGGCGGCCTCGATCTCACCGATCAGCACAGGGTCCGCCAGAAGCAAAAGATGCCCCTTCATGATCTCCGCTTCCTTCTCCCCCACCTTTTCCGCCAGATCCGCCGCCAGTCTTTCTGTCCGGGCCGCGGTGTCCGCCAGGGCTTTTCTGAACCGTTCCACTTCTGCCCGGACGTCATCTGTCTTATCCGGACGGATGACCATCTCTTCCTCTCTGATTACCACTGCCGTTCCGATTCCGATTCCCGCGGATACTCCCGCGCCTGTACCTCGATACATTTCTCCGCTTCCTTTCCGCCGAAGCTTACTCTCCCAGTCCGTCCTCCACGATCTTTACCATGGAAGCCAGAGCCTCCTCCTCATCCTCTCCCTCACAGATAAATTCGATCTCGTCTCCGCATTTTATGCAGGCGCCCAGAACGCTGAGCACGCTCTTGGCGTTGGCCGTAACCTCGCCCCTGCAAAACTGTATTTTGGATTTGTAAAGGATTGCCTTATTACAGAGAACACCGGCCGGGCGAAGATGGAGCCCGGTCAGGTTCCTGATCACAACCTTCTTTTTTACCATACCTTCTCTCACTGCCCCCTTCCTGGGTTCTACTGCTGAGCAGCTTCCGTCTGGGAATCCCCCGCGGACTCTTCTGTCCCGCCTGTTTCCTCATGCGCTGAAGATGC
Organism: uncultured Lachnospiraceae bacterium; assembly: GCA_947626475.1. GTDB lineage: Bacteria > Bacillota > Clostridia > Lachnospirales > Lachnospiraceae > UBA3402. The sequence continues at coordinate 853 of CANQSK010000036.1, read as the reverse complement.
CGCGGGAACCGCCGTCTGTCCTGCTGCTGCGGGAACCGCCGTCTGCCCGGCCGCCGTCTGCCCGGCTGCCCCGGGAACTACGGTCTGTCCTGCCATTCCGGGGCCTCCTGCCTGCTCGATCCGGATCATCACAGACGCGGGACCCACAAACTCAAATCCCTCCGGAAGCTCTACGGTCAGATTCACCTGATGCTCTCCCGGCTCAAGACCGTGGAGATCCATAGCCGCCTGAATCTCATCGGTATCCAGCGCGTCCAGATCTTCCCTCAGGCCGCGGATACGCAGCTCCATCTGCTGATCCGCAAAGGCGTAGCGGTACTGACCGCTGAGTCCCAGCATATCGATCTGTCCTACATCATAGGTAAAGCTCATAGTCTCAAGAGGCTCCACCGTCATGGTCACCACGGCCGACGACGGACTGTCGCCCGCTATGCTGACGCCATCCGGCAGATAATCCGCCAGATTCACCGTGACCTCCACATTCCGGCCGGCATCCTCAATATTCAGCGCCTCGCCGGCGATCACCAGGGTCGTCATATCCGACAGGACAGAACGCAGCCCCACTACCGATACCGTCTGCACATCGCTGGTCACGCCGGTAAACCGGTATCCGGCGGCCACCTCGCCTTCCACGCGGAAGTCCAGGGTCAGATCCTTCACCCGGAGCACTGTCACGTCATAATTTACCATGGACATGCTGAGGCTTACTTCATTCTCCAGCTCCAGCCGGTTGTCATTGGCGTCATAGAAATTTACTTCCGCCTGCCCCTGCAGATCGGTGCTGGCTCCCTCCGCCTGAATCTCAACGCCTGCCGAGCTGATCTGCCCGATCACCGACTCCGCCCCGGTAACA
>CANQSK010000035.1 GCA_947626475.1 uncultured Lachnospiraceae bacterium | reverse complement strand
ATTCAGGGCAGCTTTAGTTTCTATGCAGGCTGCTCTTTTTGTCGGCCCTGAATCTGATACTTTCCTAAAGAATTATATCACAAAAGTATATCACAAAAGCTGCCGCAAACCCAAAAATTTGCGGCAGCTTTCACATTATCCTGCTATGCAGTTTTATGCTTCCTTAATCACGCCCATCTGCACCAGCTCGTTCTTCAGATACCGAAGCTGTCCGCCGCAGAGGATGACCGCCAGCTCATCATCGGAAAGCTCCAGTCTCGCTTTGAAGGTGATGCCTTTGGTTTTGTCCGTGATCTCCACTGCTCTCGCGGCCATCTGGTCGCGGAGATTGTCAATGACGATCTCATCCATCTGGTCGATCTTGTCATAGTCAGCAGGATCTTCAAAGATCATGGGAATCACGCCGTGATTTACCAGATTGCCCTTGTGGATCCGGGCCATGCTCTTGGCGATGACCGCCTTCACGCCCAGGTACATGGGATTGATGGCCGCATGCTCCCGGGAGGAACCCTGTCCGTAGTTCTCACCGCCGATGATAATGCTCTTGCCCAGCTCTCTCGCCCGCTCCGCAAAAGTTGGGTCGTAACGGTGGTAGCAGTACTGGCTCATCAGCGGGATGTTGGAGCGCATACTGGAAAACTCCGCGCTGGCCGGAGTAATGTCGTCCGTAGAAATATTGTCCGCGGCCTTCAGGCTGACACGGCACTCCAGGTGCTGTTCGGGAACGTCCGGAACCGGCAGGAAGGCGATGTTGGGGCCTTTCACTACCTCAACCTTCTCTCTCTCAGCCGCGTCCTCAATAGGAGCGATCAGCAGGGAATCGTTGTCCTCCGGGAACAGTTCCGGAGTGTGGATGGTATCCAGAATCTTTACATCATCGCCCATGATCTCTTCCGCCGTGGTGAACCGGTCGGTGATGGCGCAGGCAGCGGCAGTCTCCGGGCTTACCAGGTAGACAAGGGCGTTGGGATTGCCGGAGCGTCCACGGAAATTGCGGTTGGTAGTTCGGACCGCCACGCCGTTGGTGGCAGGCGTCTGCCCGATGGCACAGCAGGGACCGCATGCCAGTTCCAGGAAACGGACGCCGGCATCCAGCATCATATCAATATAGCCGTCCTTCAGAAGCTGCTTGTAAATCTGTTTGGAATCCACGATGCAGGTGCAGCTGACGTTCTCATGAACATGATGGTCTTTCAGAACCAGAGCCGCCTTGGCAATATCCTTGTAAGAACCGTTGGTGCAGCCGCCGATCAGCACCTGCTGAACCGCCTTCTGCTCCACCTCGCTGACCTTGCATACATTGTCCGGCTGATGGGGGCAGGCAATCAGAGGCTCCAGTTCGCTCAGATCGATATCAATCTGGCCGTCGTACTCCGCGCCTTCATCGGGAAGGAGCTCTATGTACTGATCCTCTCTTCCCACTGACCTCATAAATTTCCGAACCTGCTCATCCGCCGGGAAAATGGATGTGGTGGCCCCCAGCTCGGCGCCCATGTTGGTGATGGTCACGCGGTCCTCAACCTCCAGGGTCGCGGCGCCCGGTCCCACATACTCATAGATCTTGCCCAGTCCGCCTTTTACGGTATTGCGGCGGAGCATTTCCAGAATCACGTCCTTGGCGCTGCATCCGGGACGAAGCCTGCCGGTCAGATTCACCTTGATGATCTGGGGCATCTTCAGCCTCATGGGCACGCCGGTCATGGCCGTCGCCACGTCCATGCCGCCCACGCCGATACACATCATGCCGATGGAACCTCCGTGGGGCGTGTGGCTGTCTCCACCCATGGACAGCTTGCCGGGGACGCCGAAGCGGGCCACATGAACCGCGTGGCAGATTCCGTTGCCGGGTCTGGACACATACACGCCGTACTTCTTCGCTATGGACTGAAGATAAATATGGTCGTCCGGCGTCTTAAAATCCATATACAGCAGATTGTGATCCAGATAGCTGACACTGGTCTCCACCTGAGTCTTGTCCAGGCCGATCTGCTCAAAAGCCAGATAGGTCATAACTGCATTGATATCGTGGGTCAGGGTCTGATCCACCTTCAGATAGATCTCTTCTCCCGGAATCATCTCCGACGGCTGAGCCAGATGAGCCTCCAGAATCTTGCGGGACAAATTTTTTGGCATTATGTACTCCTCCTTATTATTTGTGTGAAATCTCCCTGCCGCCCATAATACGGGGAAACGTACGCAGAGAAACAATAGCTTTGATATTATTATAGCAAGCCGCAGGTCATAAGTAAAATATATATAATAATATATAAATCATATGTTTTTATCTATGAACATCCCTTCTGCGGCCTTTTGAAATTTTTCTGGAATTTGTTCAGACGATATGATAGACTAATACCAGTACAGATTTATCAATATAAAGGAGGTTCTGCTATGGCACTGCATGTTATGGACGAGGCCAACCGCTGCCTGGGCTGCAAAGTACCTCAGTGCAGGAAGGGCTGCCCCATTTCCACTCCCATACCGGACGTCATCAGACTGCTGAAAGACAAGAAACTGGATGAAGCCGGCAAGATGCTTTTTATGAACAACCCGCTGACTACTGTATGCAGCCTGGTCTGCAATCATGAGAACCAGTGCGAGGGCCACTGTGTCCTGGGCAAAAAGGGAGCGCCGGTTCATTTTTCCACGATTGAGAATTACATTTCTTCCACCTATGCCAATAAGATGACGGAAGGTCCCGCGCCCCAGAACGGCATCCGGGTAGCCATTGTCGGCTCCGGCCCCGCCGGTATCACCATCGCCATCATCCTGACGCGGTACGGCTACGACGTGACTATTTTTGAGGGAAAAGACAAGTTCGGCGGCGTCTTAAGGTACGGCATTCCGGAATTCCGTCTGCCCAAATCTGTCCTGGACGACATCAAATACCGCCACATTGATATGAAGGGGATTAAGTTCCGCCCCAACGTACATATCGGCGGCGCCATTGGCATTGACGACCTGTTCCGTGACGGCTACAAAGCCATATTCGTAGGAACCGGCGTATGGAAGCCCAACGCTCTTCATATCAAGGGAGAGACTCTGGGCCACGTTCATTTCGGGATCAACTATCTGAACAACCCGGACAGCTACAACTTAGGCGAACGTGTCATCGTTATCGGCGCAGGCAACGCCGCAATGGACGTAGCCAGGACCGCCGTCCGCAAAGGCACCCGTTATCTGACCTGCTTCTCTCTGTCCAAGCATGTAGCCGCCAGCCAGCATGAATTCAGCTATGCGACTCTGGAAGGCGTGGAATTTGAGTACAACAAAAAGCCCGTTGAGATTACCGACGACGGCGTTATCTTCCGTGATCTGATCGAAAATGAGGACGGTACCTTCACCGAGATAGACGGCTCCGACAAGCTGTATCCGGCCGACAGCGTCATCATCTCCATCAGCCAGGGCCCCCAGAACCGTATTGTCTCCACCACGGAAGGACTGGCCGCCAACAAACGCGGACTTCTGGTGGCCGACGAGACCGGACACACCACCCGCCCCGGAATCTTCGCCTCCGGCGACGTGGTTGCGGGAGCCAGGACTGTAGTGGAAGCCGTAGCACACAGCAAGATCGTGGCCGAGGCCATGCACGAATATATGCAGAACCTGGTAAAGGAGGAGGCTGCCGCGAAGGCGAAAGAAGAAGGGATCGGCCAGCCGGCAGAATCCGGCAGCTGAAAAGATACATCCCTTCTATGAAGATCAGGGTCACCGGTCAGTCCGATGGCCCTGATCTTGTATTCAGATTCTTTATTCTCCTGAAAAAAGTGGCTTTGCTTACACCAAGGGTTTCCGCCGCTTCATCTGCTGTAATCTGTTTTGATTTATAATTCCTATATACTTCATAAAGCCTGGGCGTATCAATCTGAAGGGGCTTTCTTCCGCGGTATTTTCCATCCTGTTTTGCCTGTTCGATCCCCTGCTTCTGCCGTTGGAGAACAAACCGTCGTTCTTTCTGATACATACGATAAAGCAATTCATAACAGCTCTTTCGATTTTGATCGTCTATCATAAAACCGCCGTACACAATGTCCATGCCGCGGCAGATGTATTCAAGAAGCCTGCGGGTACTGTCAACAGCCCTCTTGCATTTCTTCATCTCTTCATCAATATTGATCGGACCGGCCGCCGGAACCGTGTCCTCTATTACATACAATCTGTCGCCAATATATTTTGTGTCGGTACGAATCAGCCATTCAAGCTGATTCAGGTACTCCATCCCGTGACTTTCAAGCAGTTCCCAGAGATTTTCCCTGTTTTTACCCGGACTTCTCTCAGAAATAAAGGTAGGCACAATATTCCTTCGGACATATTCTTCTTTTTTCGCATCCAGATCAAGTCCCGGGATTCCCTGAAACAAAGAATCATCCAGCAGGCTGATTACAGCATAATCCGGCCGGAAACGATACTCAAACTCTTCATTTTCCCAAAGCCTGTATTCTATTTTGGAAATCTGATATTCAATACCTGCATCATCCTTGAGACAGATAATGCCCCTGGTCACCAGCTCCCTCATAATCAAATCCTTTCACACAGCGCCTCGCAGGACGCACAGATAATCTTCTTATACCTTTTTGTTATCATATGTCTGTAAAAATGCCTCTGTATATCAGATAGAAACTCTGTACCATCAATCAGCGCGTAAATCTTCCGCAAATCCACACGCTTGTACACAGCCAGCAATGCACGGTTACACTCCGGATAAGCCAGACTGTGTATGACATCGTAATAAGAACTCTTTTTCCCTGCCAGTCTGATCTGAGAAGTAGGAAATGTAAAAATCCGTCTGTTTGTCTCCTCTTCAGACGTAATGATTCTCTCCATTTCATCTGGATCAGTCAGTGCTGGAAACAGAGAGGACCCGTTATCAAATATCGGGGCCAGAGAATATTTGTTATTTTCTTTCAAGAATCCCCAGTTTGCCCCATGGCGGTCGAAATTTCCAATCAGCGCGTCCACTACAAAAAGTTCCCAAAACGCAGATACAGTCTCCTCAACATGTGTCAGCTTGCGGTTATCACGCAGCATTCGCATAATATCCTCATAAGAATACTGATAGGATTCCTTATCTCGATCCAAAGTACTCTCTCCTATATCATTGAAAGGAACAAACTGTACTCCGTTGCCTACAAAACTTTTGCATGCAACAATCTGTTCGCCTTTGTATACCCCGAGATATGTTTCCTGCGCTGAATAACCCAAAGCAGAAAAAATATGTGAGCCGAGAAATTCGGAAATATGATTATTCCGAACGCCAAATGCTGTCTTTTTCTGGAATTTGATCATATACTCGCAGCCGCCAATGCGCAAGCCTATCTTCTTCTCACTGCCTCCGTAATATATGTCACTGACAGGATAATCTGAAAAATCCACTCTGCTCTCCTTCCATTTATCCTTTACAAACAGTTTACCATAAAGCTAAATAATTATCAATAATATATATTTTTATTTTGATACTAATTTAATATCAAATATTTATTTATATTTTATTAATACTCTATTCTCAAATTGCTGCGTTTAACAGCTTGATGGAAATTTCTCCGAGTGCTATAATACAATGCCGGAATCTTCACGATAACAGAAGGGACAGATTGAAATGGAACTGCTGGTACTTATCCTGTTTTGCGCCATGCTTTTACTTTGCATTGCCTGCGGCGTCTCCATCCTGCTGGCGCTGGCGGCAGGTCTGGCGCTTTTTCTTCTCTATGGAAAACATAAGGGATATTCCTGGCGCGAACTGGCCCTGATGGCCCTTGAAGGGGTCAAAACTGTAAAAAATATACTGCTTACCTTTTTTCTCATCGGCATCCTGACAGCTCTCTGGCGCGCCGCAGGGACGATTCCCACCATCGTCAGCTGCGCTTCCGCGCTGATCCGCCCGTCAGTTTTCCTTCTGATGACCTTTCTGCTGAACTGCGGCGTATCCGTACTGACGGGAACCTCCTTCGGCACAGCCGCGACCATGGGAGCTATCTGCGCCGCCATGGCGGCCGCGATGGGTATGGATCTCAGGCTTGCAGGCGGCGCCATTCTCTCCGGCGTCTTTTTCGGTGACCGCTGCTCGCCGGTATCCACCAGCGCCCTGCTGGTTGCCCAGCTGACCGGCACGGATATATTTGACAACATAAAGCGGATGCTGCGCTCCGCCCTGGTTCCTTTCATTCTTTCCTGTGCCGTCTACGCTATCCTGGGCCTTTCGTCCGTTCAAGCGGGTGAAACCCCTGATCTGAGTGCTCTCTTCAGCAGGGAATTTACACTGCACTGGCTTACTCTCGTTCCAGCAATGGTGATCCTCGTACTTTCCGTCCTGCGGGTGAATGTCAAAACGGCTATGACGGCAAGTATAGCCGCCTCCATTCCCTTCTGCCTTTTCCTGCAGCACATGGACCCCCTGGAACTGCTGAATGCGGCCTTTTTCGGCTACCGTTCCTCCGACGCCCAGGTCGGCGCCATGATGAACGGCGGCGGCATCATTTCCATGCTGAAGGTGGCGGGAATCGTGTGCCTGTCCTCCTCTTATTCCGGAATCTTTCAGAAAACAGGACTTCTGGACGGCCTGAAACATACCATCGAAAATCTATCGGAAAAATCCTCTCCCTTTGCCGCGACGCTCATCACATCCGCTGCCTCCGCCGTCATTGCCTGCAACCAGACGCTGGCGATCATTACCACCGACCAGCTTTGCCGGGATCTGTACAAAGACGCCACCGGCTTCGCAAACGACCTGGAGGACACGGCTGTAGTCGTGGCTCCCCTGGTTCCCTGGTCCATCGCCGGAAGCGTCCCTCTGGCCTCCGCCGGCACGCCTCTCAGTTCTATCCTGTTCGCATGCTATCTGTATCTGCTGCCCCTGTGGCGGCTGACCTGTTCCCTTCTCAGAAGGCCCAGCCGTGTACGGATTTCTTAAATTTTCAAAAAACGCTGGTTTTTTCGGCTGGATTGTGTATAATATAAGCAGAGGAGTACGGATCCTCTAAAAAGTATTCTTTCGCACTTTCAAAAGTGTTTTTGGCCGACAAGACCACATGAGAAAGGATAATTTGACCGACGAGGTCACTCTGGTCAACCAGAGCAGGGTACGGTTAGCGCCGTACCCTTATTTTTTACTTACAGACGCTAAGGAGAATGCCCGATTGAAAGAATATCTTAAAGCACAAAGCCGTAATAAAGGGAGAAATCTATCAATTTGAGTTTGGCAAAAACTATATTCCCGAAATGTCTTATGAACATCGCGGACTTGTGATTGGAGTCAAGCAAAGACTTCTTTATGTTCTGCCGATTTTTTCCTATGACCCGAAAAAACATACCGACGTATATCATCCTGTGGATTTTCCAGCTTCCAAAAGTGACCTATTCCTTTTGAAAAACAGTGATTTCCCGTTTATTTCACATGATTCAGTATTAAAACTTAACGACATCAAAACAGTGAGCATTAACAGGATTCTATACCAACAAAGCGGACGGATCGACCCTGCTTCTGATACATACAAGCAAATAGAATCTCTTGCCTTAATTAAATACTTTCCAGACTTTTTTTATGATTATGAGAAGAATAAAAAATCCATAGAATCCCTAAATAATCAGATTGCAGTCCTAGCAGATAACAAAAAGAATCTTGAGAAAGAAAATGAAAAATTCAAAGCTGAAATTGAAAACCTGCAAAACAAGCTGAAATCTTCCATAAACAACTAAGATTAAAGGGCATTTTTCCTCTCGCGGAGGTGTCCTTTACCAATGTCATGAGCTACCCGACGAATGGTCAATAGTTGAGTTTAATAACACTAGATTATACTATGGGCGCATCCATAATGAAACTGAATACTGGAATGCGCCGCATAGATTCATTAGATTACCTGATTTGTCAAGCAACTCTTATAAATTTTTCATTACAGATCAGTCAAATTTCATGCAGTTCAGATCCGTGCTGGCACCCGTAATCCTAGTAATCCGTCACGTCAAACTCCCGGTCCTTATAATAATATTTCCGGTCCTCCTCCGTGATCTTGCGGATAATCCGGCAGGGATTGCCCGCGGCGATCACATTGGCGGGAATATCCTTTGTGACCACGCTTCCGGCGCCGATCACCGCATTGTCGCCAATGGTGACACCCGGCAGAATAACGACATTCCCGCCAATCCAGACATTATTTCCTATGGTAATTGGGATTCCGTACTCATATCCGGAATTCCGGCTGACCGGATGAATCGGATGTCCCGCCGTATAGATGGAGACATTGGGAGCAATCTGCACATTGTTGCCAAAGGTCACTTTTCCCACATCCAGGATCGTCAGCCCGTAATTGGCGAAAAAGCTCTCTCCTGTCTCGATATTCCAGCCGTAGTCACAGTGAAAAGGCGGTTCAATCCAGATATTGTTCCCTGTTTTTCCAAACAGCTTTTTCAGGATTTCCGGGATTCTCGGCCGTTCCTCCGGCTTCAGCTGGTTAAACTCATAAATAAGCGCCTTGCAGGCCTCCCGCTCCCCTTCCAGGCCGTCCAGCCAGGCCTTGTAGGGCAAACCCTTTAACATTCGTTCTTTCTGGTTCATAGAATAATCTCCCCTCCATATACTTCAATCTGACTGAGAGCCGGGAAAGGTGATGATTCTTCCGATTGTCGTGAGGGAAATCCGCCCGCCTATAAAGCTCGATCCGGTCGCCCTTCTCATATTCCGACGTGCGTACCAGACTCACAGCGCCCTCGCCCCGGCTGACCGTTTTCGTATTACCGCCCTGATCAAGAATTTTCAAAGACAACATTACCTTAACGCATATCCTCCTCTCACTGTTTTCTTAAACCGCAGAGATATTCCTTAGATTTTCTCGTTTTTCCTGTGCGGCTGCCATTCCTTGATCTCTTTTTTGATAACCTGGCAGTTTTCAATAATCACGCCGTCACGTTCATCTGCATACAACCGGCGCAGTACCCAGTGATCGAGCACCAATCCGTCCACATTTCGGCAGTCCAGAAAAACTGCTCTGCTCCAGTCCGGATAGTAATTTTCTGATGAGACGCTTACCCGATCTTTCAGCCGGTCGATCACGGACGGATAATTCTCCGGAATCTCATGCTTTTTTACTCCTCCGACGGCAGTGTAAAGCACATGGCTCATCATCACGTCGCGGATAGGATGGCTGCTTTCCGCATCCAGACGGATTCCGCCAAACCTTGGGCTGCCCATCACGTCGTTTCCAAAACGCAGGTGCTCTTTTCTCATCTCATCACTGTCCGTAATGATCAGATCGGATACCATAATATGTTCCATTACGCCAATCGCAGGCATTTCCGAAAGCTCTAAAGAACTGCCAAGTCCGTCCGGTTCAAACCGGTTGTTCAGTATCATCCATACCGGCCGGGTTACATTTCTCATAACCATTCCTTGGATCAGGATATTTGAAATACTGCCGCCCTCCGTACATTCAATCTTGATTCCTTCCCTCCATACGTCATGAAACGTACAGCCGGAAATCACTACATTCCGAATATCCCCCACTGACTTCAGGCCGATACGTACGCCTGCGCAGACCGATGTAAATTCACAGCCTGTAATGTGAATATCCTCCATCGGATATTCCTTTCCGGAAGACTGGAGGCAAAGATTATCATCCGTCCCTCGGATCCGGCAGTCAGAGACAAAGACATGGCTGCATCCGTCAAAATCCAGACCATCACCATTGTACAGCCTGCTGTTTTCGATCAGAACGCCTCTCACCCAGATAAAAGCGCTGTCCAGAAATGCCGTGGTCCAGGAAGCTGCGTCCTTTAAACAGATGTTTTCCAGGCGCACCTGACGACATCGCAGGAAACGGATCAGCATGGGGCGGGCCAGGCTGCCTTCATTGGGAAATGAACCTGCGTTTCCATCAATGATTCCATTTCCAAATATTCCTATATTCTCCGCATCCTCAGCAAAAAGGAAACATTGATCCAATGCCTTTTCATTCCGGTAACGATTGTGATGCGTATCCTTTCCGTAATCAGATATATCTCCGCTCGCCTTAAGAACGGCCAACGGCCCAATCTCCAGGTACACGCCGGACTTCAGATAAAGGCCGCCCGAGAGGTAAGTTCCGGAAAACAGTCTCACGATACCGCCGCCCTCCCGATGGCAGATATCAATAGCACGCTGAATCGCTTCGGTATCCTTTGCAGCCCCGTCTCCCAAAGCGCCATACTGCCTCACATCATAGATTCCTGCTTCCAAGCCTATTCCTCCTGTTTTCTCCCAGGCTTTTTCCATCATATTCCATCTCATAAAAAGCTGCCTCTACCACATAAACCTTCCGGTTCCCTTTATCTTATACAGGGCTTCAATAAAATAATAATCCGCGTAACTCATTGTAACATGATGTGGCGAAGAATGGTAGGCTGAGCTGCAATTTTTTACAATGGCGTCGCAGCCGGTTCCGAAGTCTGCCCGCGTATCCGCGATGGCCTTCAATATTTTTACCGCTCCCTCCTCATAGACCGTTTTCTCCGGCTCCGAAATGCACTTGGCCAGCTCCAGAAGACCTCCCGCAATGATACATGCCCCGCAGGAATCCTCATAAGCCGGCCCCGGCGGCTGCCGGAAATCCACGGGAATGATTCCGTTTTCCGGAATATTGGCCAGACAGTAGTCTGCCACTTTCCTCGCCGTCTCCAGATATTCTTGCTTTCCGGTATGGAGATAACTGATCATAAAGCCATACACCGCCCAGCCCTGGCCCCTGGTCCAGGCGGAGCCTTCTCCGTATCCCTGGCCTCCCAGGCTTCTCACCATCTGTCCCGTCTCCGGGTCAAACTCTACGATATGGCAGACTGATCCGTCCGGTCTGACAAAATTTTCCATCACCGTATCCGCATGCATCATGGCAATCTGACGGAACCGTGGATCCTTCGTCTCCTCGCTGGCCCAGTACAGGAGGGAAATGTTGAACATACAGTCGATGATGGCCCAGCCCTTTGTGCTGTCAGCCGGAACGGTCCCAGGCTTCTTTTCTGCCGCGGTGCCAGTGTCAGCCGGAACAGTCCCAAGCTTTTCTTCCGCCACGGCTCCGGTGTCAGCCGCATCCGTCCCTGTCGTTTTCCCACGGCCGTAAAGATAGTCCTCGTCATTCCATGCCCGGATAAACCGCCCGACCGGATTGAACCGGCCGGCCAGCAGACTGGCAGCGTGGAGCGCCCGCCGCCGTGAATCCGGATTTCCCGTCAGACGGTAATCGGCAACTGCCGTAGGCATAAACATAAAACCTACGTCATGGTGGAGGCCATAGTAGTCCTGAAAGCACTGCTCCATCCTCTCTTCCGAGATTCTGGCAATCTCCGCGTATTTTTCATCGCAGGTATCCTGGTAAAGCAGCCACATCATTCCTCCCCAGAATCCATTGGTCCACCAGTTAAGTCCGTCGTCAATATTCCATGTTTTCGTCTTGTCCGAACGGTCGTCATAATCACCCTTCTCATCCGTCTGGCAGGGAATCTTATCCCTGTTCTTATCACTCACCCAGGACATCTTCTCACGAATCTTTTCCAGGGTTTCGTCCGCCCAAGCTCCGTACCGTTTCATCTCGTCCGCTCCTTTCTTTCCGTCGGCCTGCTTATATCAGTTTCGTCTCAGCTTATCCCACCGGTATCGTTTCCAGCTCAGCTTGCCCTGCTTTCCTGCCGGCATCATTTTCACTCCTGCTTCAGCCGCTTCCGGTAGCTGGCCGGTGTCTCGCCGTAGACCCGCTGGAACAGTTCCGTGAAGGACCGCGCGTCCCGGAAGCCAACCTCTGCCGCAATCTCATAGGTCTTCCAATCTGTGGACACCAGAAGAGACAGAGCGTGCTGAAGCCGGACTTTATTCACATAGTCCTTAAAATTCTCTCCTGACTGCTTCTTGAAAAAACTGCTGAAATAATAAGGGTTCATGTGGATTTCCTGGGCCAGTACCTCCAGGGTCAGGTTATCCCGATAATGTTTCTCAATATATTCTTTGGCATGAAGAATATCCTTCTTTTCACTGCTGACCACTGATTCCCGGATCCGGCGCAGGTACTGTCTCAGATAATCTCCGTAAAACTCCTCCATCTGCCGGTAATTGGCCGTCGCCCGGCCCTGCTCCAGAAGATATCCCACATCATACTGAAGGCCCGGAAGCCCCATGGACGTCACCCGTTCCTCGGCCATGCGTATCGTTGAGCAAAAATGATAGCAGGCATCCTCCTTCCGTCCGTCGGAACGAAGGCAGACCAGACGGAAAAAGCGCTGAATATACCGCTCGAAGCCCTCCTGATCCTGGGCAACAATGGCTTCCATAAGCAGCCTGCGGCAGTCCTCATATTCCTCCGCGGATACCTTTCGCCCAAAAACCGGCTCGCCTGCCGTCAGCACCGGAACAGCAATCTGTTCCTCAAAAAAGAAATATCCCCTCATTCTGCTGCACCTGGCGTATTCATCAGGAATCTGGCCCATGGAAGAAACCACATCTCCAATGATCACTCCTGCCCTGTGACCGTACTCTTCCCGAATCCGTTCCAGCATCTCATAGAGATATTCCCGGGCTTCTTTCTGGTCTGTTCCCTTAAGTACCAGCACAATAGCGCCGTCTTTGGAAAAAATGATTCCCTTTTTCTCTTTCTCCAGATAATCTTCCACAAAGGCCAGGACGGAAAAACGGAGCAGTTTCTGCTCCTGCCGGCTTTCACTGCCTGTCCACAGCAGCTCCATATAAACCGGCAGATAGGTAGTCTCCTCCATCTCCGCCAGCTTGTCGTAAGCTGCCTGAGTCTGTCCGTTCTCTGTGCCAAAAAGCGGTGCCGGACCGCCGTCGATTTCCTTTTCCTTGTGAAGCATCGAAAGGCAGTTCTCCACCGCGTTCATCAGTTCATCCCGGACAATAGGCTTCAGCAGATAATCCACCGCTCCGTACCGAAGCGCGTCCTTCGCGTACTGAAAATCCTGAAATCCGCTTATGAAAATGACCCGGGTCGGCAGCCCCAGGGAATTGATCTCCCGTAAAACCTCAATCCCGGTCATGCGTGGCATAAAAATATCCAGAAGAGCGATATCCGGCTTCTCCTTCAGAATCCCGTCCAGGGCTTCCCTGCCGTCCGCGTACTCACCCGCCACCTGGATTCCCAGACTGTTCCAGTCTACCAGCTTCTGTATCCCCCTGGTGATGATCGGCTCATCGTCAGCCAGAATCATCTTTATCATACAGTTCCTCCTTCTCCACCGACTTTGTCTTCAGCCTCTCCTCTTCCGACGATCCGGTCTCCGTTTTCTCTGCTGCCCTCAGCCTCTGTCCTTTCCTCCCGGACCGGCATCAGAATCCGCACTGTGGTGCCCACACCCGGAATGCTGGTGATCTCCAGTCCATAGGGTTCCCCATACAGATAACGAATCCGGTCATGGACATTTTTCAGCCCGATACTCTGCCAGGTATGCTCATTCTTAATTCCGATCTCATCACCGTCCAACAGGCTGTGTAGCTTCTGAAGAGTGTCCTTATCCATACCGATCCCATTATCCATAACGGAAATAACAAACAGATCCTCTGTCAGCTCCACATCGATCATAATGCTGCCGCTTCCGTTTTTGGGCTTAATGCCGTGAACATAGGCGTTTTCCAGAATGGGCTGCAGAATCAGCTTAGGCACCTGTCTCTCCGAACAGCCGTCCAATTCTATGTTCAGCTGAATTCGCCCATTGATTCTGCAGTTCAGCAGGTAAATATATTTTCTGGCGATATCCGCTTCCATCTCCAGCGGTACAAAATCCCTGACGGTCCCGATCACATAGCGGATCTGCTGAGCCAGAGCCTCGATCATCCGCGACACCCGATCATCATTGCTCTCCAGGGCAGTCATCCGGATCACCTCCAGCGTATTGTAAAGAAAATGCGGATAAATCTGGGACCGCAGGGCTGTAAGCTCAGCCTCATTCTGCTTCAGCTGGGCTACATAAGATTTTTTGATATAGGTTTCCAGTTCCTGAGACATCTGATTGAACCTCCGGGACAGCACTCCGATCTCGTCGGAAGACTCCACCGGCAGCTGTACCTTGAAATTACCGTTTTCAATCTGCGCCATCTGTTCCATCATGTTCCGGATCGGCCTGGTCATACGCCGGGAGAAAAACACGGCCCCGAAGGACAATACCGCCGCCATACAGATCAGAATAAGGAACAGGCTGTTCCTCATCTGCCGCGCCGCGCCCAAAGCATCCGCCGTATTCAGGACCACAGACACTTTCAGCCCGTTTTCTCCGTACGGCGTTTCAAGCAGGGCGTGGCCCGGACTCTCTATAGGCACCGAACCCAAACTCTCCAGATTCTGACCGATCACCCGGGAATCGCTGCTGTAAAAGCAGTTTCCCAGCCGGTCTGTCACATAAACACATGCGGAACCGTCCGCCTCAACGGACCGGCAGAGCTCCTCCATTCGGTCCAGAGTCACATCCGCATAGATGGTGCCGATATACTCCGAATCTCCCACCGGGCCGGTCAGGTCAAAATAGTTCCGGGCCACGGTAAATACCGGCGGGGACGCGGCGCTGTAATAATCCGACGGATGGGTCGGGATCAGCATCATATTACGGGATGCCTTATCCAGACTGTCCAGTTCCATCCGCTGACGGAACAGCGTTTCGTCCTGCAGATAGGTGTAACGGCTGCTGTAATGAAAGGATTCCTGAAGAACCTCGTTGTCTGCAATGAAATGGCAGGCCATAAGGGCCGAATCCACACTCTGCACATTGCGGAGAAAGATACTCATGTTCTGTCTCCGCAGATCATCGGCCATCTCCATATCGTAATCGATTCCGTAGAGGATCCGGCGCAGATTGTCATAATACACGTAGTTGTAACGGAAATCTCCCTCATTGGTGCCGTTATAGTAATAGGGCATCTTGGAAATATCGTTGCAGGAATCCAGGAGCATATCGATTCCGGAATTTACGTAGACCGCCCCCTGCTCATAATTCGCCAGCAGAGAACTCTCATACTCCTTCATCATCCGGTTCATAATGACCGTGGAAAGGATCCCCAGAGGCAAAAGCCCCACACACAGGAATACAAGAGCAAATTTCTGATAAAGACTGAGTCTCCGGATTCTTTTCATACGCGCTCCTCTCCGAACGGCCGCGCCGCCCTGCCCGCACAAGGGTTCTTTCGCCGGCTGCCGCGCCGAACCGCAAAATTATCCCTTAGCCGCGCCGGCTGTAATGCCTTTCACAAAATACTTCTGAAGCATGATAAAAATGATCAGCGCGGGGACGATGGAACACACGGTGCCTGCAAACACGATATCCCACCTGGCCGTATACTGTCCTACAAAGGAGTATACCTCAACGGTAATGGTTTTGGCAACATTGGACGGCAGCGCCAGGAAAGGAAGCAGGAAATCGTTCCAGATATTTAAGCCGTTCAGCACTACCATAGAAGCCGTGCAGGGCCCCAGAAGAGGAAAAGTCACCTGCCAGAAGGTCTGGAAGGGATTGCAGCCGTCAATGCGGGCCGCTTCCTCGATCTCCAACGGAATCCCCTTCAGAAAGCTGCTGTACAGAAGGGTTCCGAATCCCACAGAGCCTGCAATGTAGCTGAGGATGGGTCCCGTCAGTGTCCCGTAGATATGGAATGTCCGCATCTCCTTAAACAGCGGGAACATATACAGATGGAAGGGAATCATCATTCCTGCCAGAAAATACGTATAAACAAGAGCCGTGGCCTTGCTCTGCCGCCGTTCGATGGCGTAGGCCGCCATGGGAACGATACAGACGATCAGCACCTCTGATACTACAGTCAGAATCAGGCTGTGCTTGATGGCGGTCACGAAATCGGACTGGGCGAACAGATCCTGGAAATTCTTCAGATACAGGGACGTCGGAAGCGCCAAAGGATTCTTCAGAATGTCGCCGTTGCTCTTAAAAGCCGAGATAAGGGCAAAAAACACAGGTACCAAAAAGATAACGGCCAGTATAAGCGCCAGCGCGAACACGGCGATCGCTGCCGGTTTTACTCTCGTTCCGCCTTTTTCTTTCTTCTTCATTACAGCTGCACCTCCCTGCTTCTCAAGAATTTCTGCTGTATGGTATTCAGCACGATGATAATAAACAAAAGTACCACGCCGACCGCCGTGCCGAAGCCCTGCCGGCCTTCGCTGAATCCCACTTTATAGAGCAGATATACGATAGTCTCCGTGCTGAATCCGGGACCGCCGTCGGTCATGACCGAGATCTGGTCGAAGACCTTCAGGCCGTTGATCAGCGACAGAGTGAAATTGATGGTAAAGGCTCCGGAGATCAGCGGCAGGATAATATGCCGGAACCGCTGCCACGGGGACGCTCCGTCAATGGC
Organism: uncultured Lachnospiraceae bacterium; assembly: GCA_947626475.1. Taxonomy (GTDB): domain Bacteria; phylum Bacillota; class Clostridia; order Lachnospirales; family Lachnospiraceae; genus UBA3402. The sequence continues at coordinate 8,345 of CANQSK010000035.1, read as the reverse complement.
CGCCGCCTCGATGATGTCGGTGGACACGCTCTGGAGAGAGGCCAGATAAATGATCATATAATATCCGGCTCCTTTCCACACCAGCACCACGCCGACCATGATCAGCGTCAGAGCAGGATTTCCCAGCCAGTCCTGCTTGAAAGCACCCAGTCCAAAAGTATTCAGCAGGGAATTAACCACGCCGAAATTGTAGTTGTACATGATCTTCCAGATAAATCCTCCGACGATACCGCTGAGCAGAACCGGGATATAGAAGGCGCTCCGGAAGAAATTCTTCCACCACTTCACATTATCCACCAGAAGGGCCAGACACAGGGCCAGAAGGTTCTCCAGAACGGATATAAATAAAGTAAGTAAAAATGTATTCTTTAAGGCGTTCCGGAACCGGCCCCCTGTCAGAATCTCCTTATAATTGGCCAGTCCGATAAAGGTTACTTTCGGACTGATCCCGTCCCAGGAAGTAAAGCTGTAATAGAAGCTGCTGATGGTCGGAACCATGATAAACAGGGTAAACAGAATGAAGGCCGGAGCAATGAACGCCGTCGCCGTCAGGTCAATTTTCCCTTTTTTCTTAGTCATGCTGCTCTCTCCTTTCCGCCAGGGAGCGGCAAAATCTCCGCCGCCCGGCACATCTCTTCGGATTCTTTGTATAAAACAGTCCCGGAAGTCTTCCTCCATTCTCCTGTTCAAAGACTTCCGGGACCTGATGATCGGTTTCTCTTATTTATTCAATTCCTACTCCGGTTACCGGGTTAAAGCTCTGGACAGCCACATCCCAGGTCTTCTGAATCTCATCGCAGGCGGAATCAATATCTCTCTGTCCCTGAACCACTTCCACTGTCGTCTTGTAGACGAAGTTTCTGAAGTCCGGAGGAAGCTCCTCATTGCCTACGCGGGCATTCCACATGGGACCGATCTCATCCGCGTTTGCCACTGCCTCAATAACCTCCTTCAGAATCGGAGCCGCATTGCTGTCGATCTCGGCCACGGTAGTAGGCGTAAAGTTCAGTGTATCGCAGTAAACCACATAGTTTTCAGGAGCGAAGAAGAAACGGATAAACTCCTCTGCCGCAGCCTTCTTGTCGGGATCTTTGGCAGACTCCGCGGAAATTGCCAGGCCTGTAGCTCCGCCGCCTCCTACCAGACGCATCTTGCCGTCGGGACTGGGAACCGGGAACCAGCCGATCTCAAAATCAGGATCCGCAGCCTCAATGTTGGAGAACATATGAGTACCGGAATACATCATAGCCGCCATATCGCTTACCAGGAAGGTAGTGATCTGCGCGTCCGGCGTGGACACCCAGCCGTCCTGACCGTAAGAGAAGATGGTCTTCATCTCTTCCAAAGTTGCCTTAAAGGCCGGATCGGAGAAATTCTTGCTGCCGTCGTAGCAGTGCTCAATGAAATCCGGATCCTGGGAAAGCACCTGGTCGTTGTAGGCCTTGTGGAACCAGAAGCCGATGTGGAAGATATCCTGGCCGCCGATGACCAGGGGCGCCATATCGCCCTTATCCTTGATGGCCTGGCACAGCTCGATAAACTCATCATAGGTAGCGGGCTCGGTAAATCCGTTCTCATCGAAATATTTCTTATTGTAGATAATACCTTCCGTATTCTCACCGGAAAGAGGCGCTGTGTAAGTCTTGCCGTCAAACTCAATGGTGGACTGGAAAAGAGCTACCAGATCGTCAGACAGAGGCTCCAGCATCCCGGCACGGACATACTCGGCAGGAGTACGCATCTCTACTACATCCGGGAACTCACCCACGCTCTGCTTGGTCTTAAGGAACTCATCATAAGAGCCGCCGATTCCGGGCTCGATGGTCACCTTCATATTCTCATGAGCGTCATTAAAACGGTTCACGATCTCATTCATGGCCTCTTTGCAGCCCTCGTCGCCGTCGGCGAAGATAAAGGTCAGGTTCACCGGCTCGCCTGCCGCCGCTTCTGACGCCGCTGCCGCCGTCGTCTGATCCGATGCCGCCGCTGCCGTTGTCTCCTGGGAACCTCCCGCCGCTGCCGCCGTCGTCTGGCTGTCGGAACCGCCTCCGCAGCCGGTAAGCAGACTTCCGGCCATGGCCGCCGCCATCATAGCCGCTATCATTCTTTTTCTCATTTTCATTTCCTCCTTTTTATCATTTGGGTGTTTCTCTTTGTTTGCTGAAATTAATATAACAGGAAATGTTTCTGAAAAAAATCCGGTTTTTTAAGATAAAAGTACAGATTTTAAAGATGTTCTGCTTTGCACCCCAGATATGCCGAAGCGCCGGGGCAACAGGACTCGAACCTGCCGTTCCGGCGCTTTTCTCACTTAATCTTTCCATTCATGACTATTCTTCTTCCTGTCCAGGATATCGTTTAGCGTAGCATACACCGCAGCGATCTCCAACGTAAAACAAAACTAGTCGATTATAATTATACGGACCAGTACTGGGATTGTCAAGAAACGCACGAAAAGGGACCGCATTGAGACACCGTACTTAAAATATGATGAGACATTTCATCCGTACCAGTTTCAATAGAAGAGAAATAATGCTTGATTCAAAACAAGTGGAGAAATATAATAATAAATAATGAATTGATTATACAAGAAAATCAGGAGGATAGACCGCTTATGATAATTCCGGCGGAATTACGGAACTTGATTGACGGAGGCGAAGGAATTACCGTTGAATTTAAGGAATCCCATGCTGACATCACAAAAGATGTCTATGAAACCGTATGCTCTTTCTCCAACAGAGACGGCGGCCATATCTTCCTCGGCGTAAAAAACAATGGAAAGATTATCGGTATCCAGGAGGACAAAACCGATAAGATTAAAAGGCAGTTTGTTACTACTATCAATAACGGCAGCAAAATGTACCCGCCTCTTTATCTTACCCCAATTTCTTATGAGGCAGACGGAAAACAGATCCTCTATATCCGTGTGCCGGCGTCGCAGGAGGTAGTTCGCTGTTCCGGAAGAATCTGGGACCGAAACGATGACGCCGATATTGATATCACCAATCACTCGGATGAAGTATACCGGCTCTACGCCAGGAAAAACGGCAGTTATTATGTCAATAAAGTGTTCCCGGTATTCGGTATTGGCGACCTGCGTCAGGATTTGATCGAACGTGCTAAAAATATGACCCATTCCCGAGCAAATAACCATCCTTGGCAAAACATGTCAAACGAGCAGATCCTCCGCAGTGCGGGACTGGTACTGAAAGACTATTCCTCCGGGAAAGAGGGCCTTACTCTCGCTGCCATCCTGCTTTTCGGTACAGATCAACTAATCATGTCTGTTCTGCCGCAGCATAAGACGGATGCCATCTTCCGTGTATTTAACACTGATCGCTACGATGACCGGGATGTGGTGATTACGAACCTGATTGAAAGCTATGACCGGTTAATCGCATTCGGACAAAAGCACTTGAATGATACATTCCACCTGGATGGGATACAGCGCGTCAGCGCAAGAGATCATATCCTGCGTGAGATCGTCTCGAATTTACTGGTTCATCGGGATTTTTCAAACGCCTATGTCGCGAAACTGATTATTGAAAAGCAACGTATCCTTACAGAGAACGCCAATCTTTCGCACGGTCACGGTGCTTTGAACCTGGTGTCATTTGAACCATACCCTAAAAACCCGCCCATTTCAAAAGTCTTCCGCGAAATCGGTCTAGCAGATGAACTCGGCTCCGGGATGCGCAATACTTACAAATACACAAAAATGTATTCCGGAGAGGAGCCGGAATTTATAGAGGGAGATATTTTCCGCATTACTATCCCGCTGCCGGAAGTAGCTACTGCGACTGTGGGACCTGAGGGAACTGTCCCTCACGATGTCTCTCACAGTGTCCCTCACGATGTCTCTCACAAGGATACCATAAATCAGCTGTATAAGATGATACTGGAGAATCCTCATATCACACGCAAAGAAATGGGAGAACGCCTTGGCGTGAGCGCCAAAACTATAGGACGTAAAATAAAAGCTATAGATAACATCAAGTATGTCGGAAGTGGCAATAATGGACACTGGGAAATTCATCCTCATTAAATCCCTGAGGAATATTGAATGTTTATGCATTTATGCACAAAAAAGTACGGATTAAGGCAGCCAGGCCTATGCTCCGCACTTTTTAAGCGAGCTGATAAAAACTCAATTATGATTCCTCAGCTTTCGCCCTGCGGCTTCCCCACAGATAGGCTGCCGCCACGGCCAAGATCAGCACCACGTCGGCAGTAAGCGTTCCCTCAATTCCAAATCCCACGTTATAGGCGAAGCTGTTCACCGCCGTGCTGGCGTCCAACTTAAAGACCGAGTACGCGGAGACCAGCCCGCTGTTGGGCAGTCCGAACAGGATATTCTGGGTGTAATTCCACACCGCATGCGCCATAAACGCGCACCACAGACTGTCTGTATAGTAGACGATCAGCGAGAAGAGAACCGCCACCACAACGATATTTACGAAGGACAGCACGGTAACGCCGTCATTCATAAGATGAATGACGCCAAAGAACAGAGCGTTTCCGATGATCGCTACTGCCGGGCTGCCATAGCTTTTCAGAAGCTTCTGGTACATAAAGCCTCTGCACAGCAATTCTTCCGCGGAGGACTGGATAAATACCACAACGAACAGGGCCAGCAGCGGAAGCAGCTGAAAGGAATCAAAATACAGTACAATATCCTTATGAAGCCACGCGATCAGGATGCACAGCGCATTCAGCCCGAATCCGATGGCCGCTCCGATCAGAAGCATTTTTCCGTTATTTCCGCGGGCCTTCGGTCCCACGACAGCAAGAATCGGCCGGTCACTTCTGACCGCCCAGATCCTCAGAAGCAGGACCGCCCAGATTCCGATAAATAACAGGTAGATTCTGCCTGTCAGCCAAAGGTCCGATTCCGGAAACGCACTGCTGAAAAATGACACCACACCGCTCAGTCCGTTGATCAGATAACCGCCCGCAGCCTGTCCCACAAGAAGCAGCACTATCGACTGCACATAAATAGCGATAAGCGTATCGTACCATTTCCGCTTAAATATACGCTTCCCTTCCATAACGATTCTCCTTTTTTTACAAAATTTCTCTTTTCCCCCCTTAATTGTAGCATTTTTCAGATTATTTTTACACCGGCATTTACGTAATCAAGACCTGCCATTTGCGTAATCAGCCGTTTGTTTCCGAACGAACTTTCTTCTTTTCCTCCGGCTCCGGATGAAACGCCGCATTATACTCCTGAATCATCTGCTTCCGCCCGTGCCGGTTCAGCCCCAGATAAGTAAGCCTGCGCACGATATCATAGATAACGGCAAACAACGGCACGCCCACGATCATGCCCAAGATACCCCACAGTCCGCCGAACAGCAGAATGGAAAACAGCACCCAGAAGCTGGAAAGCCCCGTGGAGTTGCCCAGAATTTTCGGGCCGATCACATTGCCGTCCAGCTGCTGCAGAATCACCACGTAGATGATGAAATAAATGCAGTGGAGGGGGTTCTCCAGAAGAAGCAGAAGCGCGCTGGGAATCGCCCCGATGAAGGGACCGAAGAAGGGAATGATATTGGTCACTCCCACAATCACGCTGACCAGGGCAGCCGACTGAATCCCCATAAGCGTCGTGCCCGCGAAGCACAGCAGGCCGATAATGGCGGAATCCAGAAGCTTTCCCATAAGAAAACCATTGAACATTTTGTCCGCGTAGCGGATCTCCTCCTCGATCACGTGGGCCCAGCGGTCCGGGAAAATGCCATGCAGAAGCATCCGGCTCTGAGCCGCGAACTGCCTGCGGCTGGCCAGAAAGTAAATGGAGATCAGAACGCCCAGAAACAGATTCTTCACAATCCCCACAAACACCGCCAGCTGAGAACCCAGCTGCTCCACCATGGTTCCCATGGTGGGAAGAAGTCCGGTCTTCAGCCAACCGGTCACCTCCGTAGTCAGGCGGCCGGAAAATTCATCCCAGTAAACCTGAAGCTGAGGCTGGCTCTGCAGCAGGTCGTGGAGACCTTCGTTGGCTGCCGCCAGCTGACCCGGAATGGCGTTGGCGATACTTATGATGCTTTCCCACACCTGTGGGAACACCAGCATCACCAGAATCCAGATCAGCGCCAGAGCCAGGACCAGGGACAGCACAATGGACAATGCCTCCGCAATGCCTTTCCTGCCCTGCTTCAGCCGGAACAGGCGGATCAAAGCGCCCTCGATCCGGTTACAGATCGGAGCCAGGATATAGGCGATCACCGCGCCGTACAGAAACGGCGTCAGAATCCCAAGCACCACCTGAACTCCCGCGAATACATCCTTCAGACGAAACAGCAGGAAAAAGCACAGCAGGCTGATCACAACGACCGCCACGCCGGTAATCCCAAGCTTGATATATTTTCTGTTCTCCTGATCCTTCATATACGTCTGCCCTCCTGTCCATGCCCGGCATCGGAACATCTGTCCCGCGGCCCGATACTATTTATTATAGCACGGATTCCTGATTTTACCAGCTGTTTCATCAGAAACCCCGGCTGCGCCTAAGACATGCGGTACTCCGCCGGCGTCATGCCCACGATCCTTTTAAAGGTCTCTCCGAAATAGCTGGGACTCTCAAAACCGCACTCCCGCCCGATCTCCCACACCTTCCGCTCGGGGAACTCGACCAGCATGACCCGGGCCTGGCTGATGCGCAGGGCCGTCAAATACTGCATGATGGTCTGCTGCATTTCCTTCCTGAAAATATCGCTGATGTAGCTTCTGGACCGGTTCACCTGCCGCGCCAGCGTTTCCAGGGAAACCGGCTCCTGATAATGCTCTTCCATATAGGCGATCAGGCTCTTTACCGTCTCGTTGCCCGGGTCCGGGATAGAGGTCCTGATAAACTGAACGGAGGCAGACAGATCCAGCAGGAAATCATAGCACAGCTTGGAAAGCTCTGCCTGAAACGGATTCTTCCCTCTGTTTCTTCCGCGGCGCCCCCGTCCCGCTGCCTTCCCCCTCTGCATCGGCTCCGCACTCCCCGCCGCGATCTGTTCCTGTATCGCTACGATTTTTTCAAAATAGTTCCGGAAAATCTCCGGGTCTCTGAAATGATAGATCCCGGACCGGTGCATGTTCAGGACTCTCAGCATCTCCAGACAGCATCCTCCGGAAAATCCGATGATGTGTACGTGCCACTCTCCCGTCTTCCCCCGATAGGAATGAGGCTCGCCCGGATAGATCAGCATCATCTGCCCGGGAGACAGCACGGATTTCTGTCCGTTGATGATAAACTCGCCTTTGCCGTCCACACAGTAGACCCACTGAAACAGAGGGAAACCCGACGCCCGGCTGACCGGCTCCTGGAGATGGCGGTATCCCAAAAGATTGATCGCGAGAGGCAGGCGTTTCTGCTCTCTTCTGGTATAGGGAAACGTATAAAGCATGTAAACACCTCTCTGGAATATTCTTATATATATACTACAATATTTAGATTGAGAACGCAAGAGGGAAGGACTATAATAAAGATAACAAGATCAGGCGCGGACAATCGGAAATAACTGCCGCGCTTACAAAAAAGGAGGGGTACACATGATACCGGAGATTCGCAAAGACGAAAAAGAAATCGCAACATTGTACGTGCAGGGAGAGCCTTTCTTCTGCCTGGCCGGAGAGCTGCACAACTCAAGCGCCAGTTCTCTTTCCTTCATGGAGCATGAGGTCTGGCCCTACTTAAAGGGACTGAACATGAACTCAGTGATCGCTCCGCTGTACTGGGAGTGCATCGAACCGGAGGAGGGAACCTATGATTTCACTCTGATGGACGGTCTGATCGGACAGGCCCGTGTCAACGGAATGAAACTGATTTTTCTATGGTTCGGCCTGTGGAAGAACGCCGAATCCATGTACGTTCCCGGCTGGATGAAGAAGGATCCGGATACTTATTTCCGGGCAAGAAAGGTGAACGGAGAGCCCTTAAACACCATCTCTCCCCTGTGTCAGAAAGCCATTGACAAGGACGCCGCTGCGTTTACGGCTGTCATGAAGCACATCCGAGAGATCGACGAGGCGGAAACCACCGTTATTTTCATGCAGGTGGAAAATGAGATCGGTCTTCTTGGCACCGACTGCGACTACTGTGATGAGGCAAGAGAGGCATTTGCCGGAACAGTTCCCGGCGAACTGACTGAAAAACTGAATCTGGAAAGCGGAAAGACCTGGAGCGAGACCTTCGGAGACGAGGCGAAGGAATCCTTTATGGCTTACCAGTTCGCCAGGGCTGTGGAGCAGATCGCGTCTGCCGGCCGCAGCGAGTATCCTCTTCCCTGCTACGCCAACTGCTGGCTGAAGCAGTACCCCTGGTATCCGGGCTCCTATCCGTCCGGCGGCCC